>NZ_JBUYWD010000025.1:0-104511 GCF_055231015.1 Rhodococcus quanlei
AATCCATCCCAGACGGAAGAATGAAATGAACCAACAGTCACACCCACCAAAAATGGTAGGCGCCAAAAACATTTGGCACTGACATTCATCGACACACTGTTGAGTTCTCAAAGAACACGCACACACCGACACCGTGGAAACATGTTTCCGAAGTATCGGGGCAACCGTTCTAGCTTAAAGCGTTCCGCACATTCGAAGCAAATCGTCTGTGTGGCCTTCCGCAAAGCCGCGAATGACTTCGCGCTTGCAGTAGGGTCATGCGCCTTCGTCCAACCTCGTGTCTCCGGCCTGTCGGTCGGAGTTGGTGTCCGTGTCGCTCTGACCTGAAATAAGTTACGCGACGGATAACGGAGCGTCAAATCCCCAGGTGGGCGCACCCCGGTTGGTTGAATCCGCTGGTCGATGCGACGAAACAGCGGCCGAACCGGGGCCTCGCCTCGAATTACATCATTGTGACCCGCAGCACGCTAGTCCGACACGACGCGAATGCCGGCGAAGTTGCGCTTTCCTCGCCGAATGACCAGCCAGCTTCCATGCAGCAGGTCGTCCGCCCCGGGTGTCCAGTCTTCTTCTGCGACCTTCGCGTTGTTGACATAAGCACCGCCCTCCTTGACCGTGCGACGGGCAGCACCCTTGCTCGCGCACAGGCCGCTGGCGACCAGGAGATCCACGATGGACGAGGGCTCGCCACCTGCGACATCGGAGACCGACGCCTCCCGCAGCGCAGCAGTCAAGGTCGCCTCGTCGAGTTCTTGCAGTTCGGCCCTCCCGAACAAAGCCTTGCTGGCGTGCTCGACCGCGCGCGTGTTCGCCTCCCCGTGTACGAGGGTCGTCATCTCCGACGCGAGCCTGCGTTGCGCCTCCCGAGCCTGCGGGCGTTCTGCCGTAGCAGTCTCGAGCTCCGCGAGCTCGTCCTTCGACAGGAAGGTGAACCACCGCAGGTACTTGACCACGTCGGCGTCGGCGGTGTTGACGAAGTACTGGTACCAGGCATACGGGCTCGTCATCTCCGGATCGAGCCACAGGCTGCCACCGCCGGTGGACTTCCCGAACTTCGTCCCGTCCGCAGCGGTCACCAAGGGAACTGTCAGTGCGTGAACCGACTCTCCGTCGACGCGTCGGTTCAGTTCCACGCCGGCAATGATGTTTCCCCACTGGTCGGATCCGCCGACCTGTAGTACGCAACCGTGATCGCGGCGTAGGTGTAGGTAATCGTTCGCCTGGAGCAGCATGTAGCTGAACTCGGTGTACGACATACCGTCGGCGTCGAGGCGCCGCTTGACGGTATCGCGCGCCAACATCACGTTGACCGAAAAGTGCTTGCCGATCTCACGTAGGAAGTCGACTGCCGACAGCTGTCCCGTCCAGTTCATGTTGTTCTCGATGACGGCACCTGTCGGCGAATCGTCGAAGTCGACGAACCGCTCGAGCTGTCCGCGAATCCGATCCGACCATTCGGCGACCGTATCGGCCGAGTTCATGGTGCGTTCCCCGACATCACGCGGATCGCCGATGAGTCCGGTGGCCCCACCGGCCAGAACGATCGGGCGGTTCCCCGCCCGCTGGAAGCGCTTGAGAGCGAGGAGCGGAACCAGATGTCCAGCGTGCAAGCTCGGACCGGTCGGGTCGAACCCCGCGTAGAGAGTGACCGGCCCGGCGTCGAGGTCGCGACGCAGCGAGTCCAGGTCGGTTGATTGGGCAATCAGCCCACGCCAGTCGAATTCGTCGATGATGTTCTCACTCACGCGCTCGATCATCCCATCCCTATCGAATCCGAAGTCGCTCGCGGGCTACGGCGGTATGCGGACACCGATTTCGAACCCACGATCCACAATCTCCATGGGCGATCGGCCGCACGGCTCACACCCACCCGTGGACCGGATTCCCATCGTCGGTCGACTCCGACCGAGTCGCCGTCCTCCCACTCGAGCCGAATCGGCGACGACTCGTCGAACAGATCCACACCGTTGTCGGCCAGGCCGATTCCGGCGGCCGAACCGAAGTTTCCGGGCCCTCGCGCAAGCTGGTGAGACAGAGCAGTTCTCACCCGCCGTTCGCGGACAATCGGCTCACCCGCGATTACCTCACCGGCGCGCAGGAGGATTCCGCCGGAATGGCCGACCGGCCCGTACGAGACGTTCATACAGAAGTGCATGCCGTAGCTCCGATAGACGTAGAGGCACCCGGCCTTGCCGAACATCACTGCGTTCCGTGGGGTCAGTCCCCGGTACGAGTGCGACGCAGGGTCAGGCCACGGTCCATCCGCTTCTCCCCCGTACGCCTCGACCTCGACGATACGGAGAGCGACGCCCGGCAAGCGAAGCACTGAACCCAGCACTCGCTGGGCCGCAGCCACGGGCCCGTCGACTTCGGTCAGAGAATCCACCGTCACGATCGCGATTGTGCTCTCGACCGACCCCTTTCGCCATCTCACAATTCACCGTACGATGAGTTCATCACACGATGAATGGAGACGGCCATGATCGCGAAACCCGCAGTCAGCACTCGTGAGCTCAACGTGGTTCGCGGCGGTAAGACGGTTCTGCACGGAATAGACGTCGAAGTCGCACGTGGTTCGATCGTCGGCCTGCTCGGACCGTCCGGATGTGGAAAGACCACGCTGATGCGATGTGTGGTGGGCACACAGATGGTCGAATCCGGAAGTGTGACCGTGCTGGGCCGGCCCGCCGGCAGCCCCCCGTTACGCAAGCGCGTCGGATACGTGACCCAATCCCCCAGCGTCTACTCGGATCTGACCGTGCAGCAGAACGTCGGATACTTCGGTGCGCTGCATGGCGTACCCAAGAAGGATGTCGACCACGCGATCGAGGCAGTCGGACTCGTATCCAACGCAAAACAAGCCGCATCCGATCTTTCCGGAGGCCAGTTGGGTCGGGTGTCGTTGGCGTGCGCGCTGGTCGCCGGACCCGAATTGCTGGTCCTGGACGAACCCACAGTGGGTCTCGACCCAGTTCTACGCTCCGAACTTTGGGAATACTTCACACAACTCGCCAAGTCCGGCACCACACTGCTGATCTCCAGTCACGTCATGGACGAGGCCGACCATTGCGATTCGTTGCTCCTGATGCGCGACGGTCACGTGCTGGCACACCCCACACCCGACGAACTCCGCCAGCAGACCGGCGAATCGCGCCTCGAAGAGGCCTTCCTTACGCTCATTCGCACATCGCACGTTCGCACATCACAGCAGGAGGTGTGAAGAAGGATGAATCCCAGAATCCTGGTGTCCACTGCGGGTCGGGTACTCACACAGCTGCGCTCCGACCACCGCACTGTCGCGATGATCCTCGTCGTCCCCAGCCTGCTGATGATCCTGCTGTACTTCCTGTACCAGAACGTGCCCACCACTCCCGGAACCCAGCCACTCTTCCCGCGAATCGCCCTCACCATGCTCGGCATCATCCCGTTCGTGATCATGTTTCTCGTGACCTCGATCGCGATGCAGCGCGAACGCACATCAGGCACACTCGAGCGGTTGCTGACCACGCCCTTGGCCAAATTCGATCTGCTCGGCGGCTACGCAAGTGCCTTCTCCGCTACCGCAGCGGCACAGGCCGCCTTGGCCTGTGCTGTTTCGTTCGGATTTCTCGGTCTCTCCACCCGCGGAGCCGTCGGTTGGGTGGTGCTGATCGCTATCGTCGTCGCGATACTCGGTGTCGCTCTCGGCTTGCTGTGTAGCGCATTCGCCCGCACCGAGTTTCAAGCTGTCCAGTTCATGCCGGTGATCGTCATTCCCCAACTGTTTCTGTGCGGACTCCTCGTCCCTCGTGACCAGCTTCCGACGTGGCTGGAATGGGCGAGCAACGTGGTGCCACTCAGCTATGCAGTCGACGCTCTCGGCGAGGTCGCCCAGAACCCGGGCGCCACGGCGATCATGTGGCGCGATCTGGCCATCGTGGCGGCCTTCGCTGTCGTTGCCCTGTGCCTCGCGGCGGCCACCCTCCGTCGCCGAACGCCTTAGGAGCTCGGATGTCTGGTGTCAACGATCCCGGCCGCCGCACCGGACGGCGCCCGGGTAATCCCGATACGAGTTCACGGATTCTCGACGCCGCACGAATCCGGTTCGCGCAGAACGGGTACGACAAGGTTTCGATCCGCTCGGTCGCCGACGATGCGGCTGTCGATGCGGCCCTGGTGCACCATTACTTCGGAACGAAAAGGCAGCTCTTCATAGCCTCCATAGAACTGCCGGTGAATCCGGACCTCGTACTCGATCAGATCCGGCAGACCCCCACCGAATCGATGGGAGCTGCCATCGCCGGGCAGATACTCAACATATGGGAGTCGCCGCAGCGCGATTCCGTGATTGCGCTCTTCCGGTCGGCTATGGCCGGTGAGGAGGTCGAACTGATCCGTAACTTTCTCTTGCAGGTGGTGCTGCGTGATGTCGCGCCCCGCGTCGACCATCCCGCCGGCACAGGCTCGATCCGAGTCCAACTCGTCGCGTCGCAGCTGATGGGGCTGCTGGCCGCCCGTCATGTATTGCACCTCGACCCCCTCGCGCGGGTGCCCGTCGACGAGCTCGTCGACCTGATCGCCCCGACACTACAGCGATATCTGACCGGACCACTGCCCGTGCAAGGTCATACCCCGTAGCGCCCCGAGCGACATTCTCTATTCGGTGGCGCTCGTCCCGCGCGCGACCAATGCCTCGTGCTCGGACTCGTCCACGTCCCGCGCCTCGTCGATCAGCAGTACCGGAATACCGTTCTCGATCGGATAGGCACGACGCAGTCGCGGGTTGTAGAGCATCTCGTCAGCAATCAGCAGAAGCGGCCCCTTGTCTTGCGGGCACGCCAAAATACCGAGCAACGTCGCATCGATCGCCACGTGAAGGTCCTCTCGAAAGTGTGGGAGCGAGTTCAGATTACCGCGCGCCGCCGGGGACGGATGCCAGCACAGTCGGTGAGACGATCTCGGCTGCCACGGCCTTGGTCATCCGCTTGTAGCAGGACGTCTTCGGGTCGAGATACCACGTCCGCGCACTCGGCTGGGGGAATCCCGCTTCGCGCAGCGCCGACGCACTCGGTCGGTACGACGGTCCGAGCGGAATCGATTCGACGACGTGGATGATGTCCGGTCGTTGCTCGACGGGCAAAGAGTCGAGAGCGTGCGCCACTTCGGCCTGGCGGGGAGCACGACCCGCGCGCAAGGTGACCGCCGCGACCGCCAGATCGACCTTTCCGTTCGGCACCCCATAGACCACCGCCAGGTCGATACGATTCACGGAAACCAACGTATCGACCACCGGCTGCGTGTACACCGACCCGTGACCTGTCCGAATAACCGTGCGCTTGTGGTCGACCAGCCAGTAGTCACCATCGACATCGCGCCGAAACAAGTTCTCGGTCGGAATCCAGGCGTCGCCGGCCGCAAAAATCCCTTGCATGGCATCGTTCGTACGCTCCGAATGAATTCCCGCCCGCCCCAGCAACAAACCGACCTCGTCGTCGTCGCACTCGCGAACGAATCCGTTCTCGTCCTCGAGGAGACGCCGCGCGACGGGGTCGTACGCTGCGATACGGACATCGGCACTTCCCGGGAGCGGACGACCCTTGGATCCGATCTTGACTCCCGCCACGTTCGCCAGAACGACGTCGCCCTCGGTCGAAGCGTAGAACTCGAGCACCTTGGCCGAGGGGAACCGCTCGATCGTCCTGCGCCACAACCCCGGCGGCATGCCCGAACCGATGAACAGACGCAGGTGGTGCGCGTCGTCGAGCGCAGGGACGTCTGCATCGAGAATTTCCCGCAGCATCGTCCACGTGTAACTGACCACAGTCACCCCGTACCGATGAATCTCTTCGCCGAACCGCTCGGGTTCGAGCCCCTTCGACAGGGCGATTCGCGATCCGCCGGCAACGGCACCACCGATGGCAGCGAGCAAGGTCGACGGATGGTGCACCGGGGCAAGGCAGTACACCGTGTCGCCGCGATCGAGGTCCGCGGCCGAGGCCGTTCCGAACGCCGACAGCGCCCACCTGTAGTTCGTGATGTATTTGGGTTCGAGTCGGCCGTTCGACTCGGTGAAGAGAATGAAGGCGAGCTCCCGTGCCCGTCCCGGATCCGGCCTGTACCAACCAGGTATACGGACCGCCTCCGGGTCGATCTGCTCGAGATCGATCACCTTCTGCTCGTCGTCGACGTCCAGACTACGGATGTCGCCGCCACCAAGGACGAGCACCTGCTTCCCGGTCCCCACCGCATCATCGATGTGATCCGGGTCCGCAATGATCTGCTCCACCCCACCCGCAGCCACGGCCGCGTCGAGGTTCGCTCCTGGCGCCAACAGCACTGACACGGCGCCGATTCGCGACAACGCGGCGATCGCAGTGAGCGCGCTCGGCCGCGTTTCCATCAGAACGCCGATACGGGCGGCCGGTCTCACCTTCGAATCGATCAGGCCGCGGACGACGTTGTCGATTCGGGTGTTCGCTGCCTCGAACGTGTAAGCGCGGTTGTCGAACAGGAAGAACTCCCCGTTCGGCGCCTTCTTCCGTTGCTCGTTGACCAGCCGACTCAACGAAATTCGAGTGTGTGGCTGGATCTGTCCGAGTCGGGCGAGTCGTGGCAACGCCCGGGTCGCCTCGCTCGACAATTCGACTGTGCCACGCACCGCACCCGCGGCGAAATCGCCGATCCCTTTACCCAGTCCCGCACCGACTTCGGCGACGGATGCAACCGTGTGCACTATGCGGTCACTGATCGATACACCCGTTTCGCTTCCGTGGTGCTCGTCGTAACCCATCGGTTCGATACCGGCCGGCCGCGCGGAGGTGTCCGACTCCGTCCAGCGAACCCATTCCCCTGTCGTGGGCCACGTGTGGGCTGCTGCTGCCGATCCGACCACCAGCCCGAAATGTCCAGCGCGCATAGAGGATTCGTACACATCGGCGCGCGGAGCCGCCCGACGGATACCACGGACGGCCAACGGCTGGCCGATGTCGTCGACCTCACCGACGAATGCCAGAATCGGGCACTTGATTTCCGCGAGTGCAACCACGCGGTCCTGGATGACGAAACCACCGGTCAGCATCCGATTGTGGACGATGAACTGTTTCAGAAGCTCTGCCACAGCGGGGCCCGACCACGCCACCCACCCTTCCGTCGCCAGGAAGCGGCGTTGCTGTTCACGGGGCAACAACGCCTCACGGTCGTGCAGTTGCATGAGGAAATCGACTCGCGATTTCAATGTCTTCACCGGATCCAGAAGCTGGAACCCGTACCGGGCCATCCAGCCCGACACGGCAAGTCGGTTGAAAACGTGATCGGCGAGGAAGTCGGCACCCTTCGTCGCAACCTCCGCGGGGATACCGAAAGGCAACCCCGCCAATGTGTCCACGGGGCTGCCGAAGGTCACCAGGCTGGCGAGGTTGCGGCTCCTGCGGTAGGCGGCCGCCTGGTAGGCGAACATGCCGCCCTGCGAGTAACCCGACAGGTGCACGTCTCGGCCGGTATGCGACCGCACCAGATCGACGATGTCGCTGACGGCGACGATGTGGTCGGCCAGATTACGGTCCCAGCCACCTTCCTCGGAGTCGGGTGAACCGAAGTCCACGACCCACGGGTCGAGTCCCATGTTGTGCAGAATCCCGACCGCACCCTGGTCGCGAGTGACGTCGTACACATCAGCCGACATCATCATCGGCGGAATCAGCACGATGGGCGGGCCGAGTTCGTCCGGCGGCGTATCCGGGAAGTACCGGCGCAGGCGATACATCGGCGCCCGCTCGACGATCTCGAACGGCGATGTCGTCGAATCGGTTTCCAACCCCCCGAGGCGAACCACTTCCAGTCCGTTCTGGGCCGTAGCCACCACTCTGCGAATCGGCCCCATCACGGACTCTGTGCTCAGTCCCACGAATACGCTCCCAGCCTCAAAGAGATGTGACGTACATCTCATTCACCTGACTCTGCCCTTACAGTACTTCGCGCCCTACCGGTACCGCAGGCACCCCCTCGGCAAGCCGACTTCAGTCCGTCCACACCCGCAATTCACGAGCGAGTTCCTGTACCCGGCCCAACTGTTCGGCTACACGAATACCGGCCGTGCCACCCCGGGCGTCACGGGACGCGATAGAGCCTTCCACCGTCAACACTTCCCGAACCTGTGGGGTCAGGGCCCGATCGACCTCCGCGAGTTCGTCGTCGGTCAGGTCGGCAAGGCCGACTCCACGAGCTTCGGCGACCCGTACGCACGCGCCTGCGGCCTCATGGGCCACGCGGAACGGAACGCCTTGGCGCACGAGCCACTCCGCGATGTCGGTTGCGAGGGTGAAGCCTGCGGGGGCCAACTGCGCCATCCGACCGGTATGGAACTCGAGTGTGCCGACCAGCCCCGCTATCGCGGGGAGCAGCAACTCGAGCTGGGCAACCGAATCGAATACCGGCTCCTTGTCCTCTTGGAGATCGCGATTGTAGGCGAGCGGCTGCGCCTTCAACGTCGCCAACAGGCCCGTGAGGTTTCCGATCAGCCGCCCGGACTTACCTCGCGTGAGCTCGGAAACATCCGGATTCTTCTTCTGCGGCATGATCGAGGAACCTGTCGACCAGGCGTCCGCAAGAGTGACGTATCCGAACTCCGGAGTGCTCCACAAGATGACCTCCTCGGCCATCCTGGACAAATCCACGCCGATGAGTGCGAGCACGAATGCCGCTTCCGCCGCGAAATCTCGCGATGACGTGGCGTCGATCGAGTTCTCGGCCGAGGAGTCGAAGTTCAGCTCGGCCGCGATCGCCTCCGGGTCCAGCCCCAGGGATGAACCCGCCAAAGCGCCCGCGCCGTACGGTGACACCGCCGCACGAGCGTCGAAATCGCGCAGTCGCGCAACGTCGCGCAAGAGCGGATGTGTGTGTGCCAACAGATGATGGGCGAGGAGAACGGGCTGCGCGGCCTGCAGGTGCGTCTTGCCCGGCATGACGGCGTCGGGGTGCGCTGCCGCCTGTGCGGTCAGCGCATCGACGACATCCAGAATGCCCGCCGCCACTCGACGGACCGCGTCGCGCAGCCACATCCGAAACAACGTTGCCACCTGGTCGTTGCGCGAACGCCCCGCACGCAACCGGCCACCGACCTCTGCGCCGACGCGATCGATCAACCCACGCTCGAGCGCGCCGTGCACGTCCTCGTCGCTCTCGCTCGGCGCGAAAGCGCCACTCGCCACATCGGCAGCAAGACGGTCGAGCCCGTCGAGCATCGCCGCGAGATCGTCCTCGGACAGCAGAGCGGCCTTGTGCAGGACGCGTGCGTGGGCCTTGGACGCACGGATGTCGTAGGGCGCGAGAACCCAGTCGAATTGTGTCGACTTGCTGAGCGCCGCCATGGCGACGGCCGGTCCGGACTCGAACCGGCCACCCCACAACGCGCCCGCGACGGTACCGCCCTGCTTCCGGGCGCCTTCGTTCGTGCCCTGCGAGCTCATGCTCACAGGCCCAGATCGCGCTTCGCCGCAACCTTCGAGGACAGGCCGTGGATCTCCACGAACCCCTTCGAGGCGGCCTGGTTGAAGCTGTCGCCCTCGTCGTAGGTCGCCAGGTTGAAGTCGTACAGCGATTGCGCGCTGCGACGGCCGTTGACGATGATGGCACCTCCGTGCAGCTGGAGGCGGATGTCTCCGGTGACGCGCTCCTGAGTCTTCGCGACGAAGGTGTCCAGAGCATCCTTGAGAGGCGAGAACCACAGACCGTCGTAGACCAGCTCGGACCAACGCTGCTCGGTCTGACGCTTGTAGCGACCGAGCTCACGCTCGAGGGTGACGTGCTCGAGTTCCTGGTGCGCGGTGATCAGCACCATCGCGCCGGGTGCCTCGTAGATCTCGCGGCTCTTGATACCGACGAGACGGTCTTCGACGACGTCCAGGCGGCCGACACCCTGAGCGCCCGCGCGCCGGTTCAACTCCTCGATCGCCTCGAGCACCGTGACGGGCTTGCCGTCGATCGCGACGGGCTTGCCCGCCTCGAAGCTGATGATCAGCTCGTCAGGTGCGTTCCAGTTGACCGTTGGGTCCTGCGTGTAGTCGTAGACGTCCTTGGTCGGGGCGTTCCACAGATCCTCGAGGAATCCCGTTTCCACAGCACGTCCCCAGACGTTCTGATCGATCGAGAACGGAGACTTCTTGGAGACGTTGATCGGGATCTGGTTCTCCTCGGCAAAGGCGATGGCCTTCTCGCGTGTCCACGCGTAGTCGCGAACCGGCGCGATGACGTCCAGATCGGGAGCGAGCGCTCCGAAGCCGACCTCGAACCGCACCTGGTCGTTTCCCTTGCCGGTGCAGCCGTGAGAGACGACGGTGCCGCCGTGGGCGCGAGCCGCCTCGACGATGTGCTTGACGATCAGCGGACGACTGATGGCGGAGACCAGCGGGTAACGGTCCATGTAGAGCGCATTGGCCTGGATGGTGGGCAGGCAGTACTCGTCGGCGAACTCGTCACGAGCGTCGACGACCACCGACTCGACAGCACCGCAATCGAGGGCACGCTGACGCACGACCTCCATGTCCTCGCCGCCCTGGCCGAGATCGATGGCGACCGCAACGACTTCCTTGCCGGTCTCCTTGCCGATCCAGCTGATGGCGACGGAAGTGTCCAGCCCGCCCGAGTAGGCGAGTACGACGCGATCGGCCATGGTGTTTGTGCTCCTTAGGTTGAAGATCTACAGAAAGATTCAATTGTCGAACAGGTCCGCGCTCATGCGAGTGATTCGATCATCGTCGCGAGTTCGGCGCCTGTCATCGGTTCGCGCGCCACCACGAGAATCGTGTCGTCGCCCGCGATGGTGCCCACCACGTCAGGTAATGATGCCCGATCCAGTGCGCTGGCCAGATAGTGAGCCGCTCCAGGCGGTGTTCTCAACACCGCGAGGTTGCCACTTCCGTCCGTGGAGACGAGGAGCTCTCCGAGCAATCGCGACACACGGTCGGTACCGCCGGACACTCCGCGGACCGGGCTGCCGTCCTCCGGCACCATGTACACACCGGCGCCGCCGTCTGCTGCCCGTAGCTTCACCGCCCCGAGTTCTTCCAGGTCACGCGACAGCGTGGCCTGGGTAGCTTCGATGCCCTCGACAGCCAGAAGCGTGGCGAGCTCGGTTTGACTGCGAACAGGGTTCGCCGACAACAAAGCGATGATGCGTGCCTGCCTACCCGCCCGCGTCGGAGCCGAGGCTCGGCCGGCGCGCGGCCCCACCGCGCGCACCTTCTCCCCCGGGCCGGAACTCATCGTCGCTCCGCGGACTGCGCAGCGAGTACCCACACCAACAATGCCTTCTGCGCATGCAGGCGGTTCTCGGCTTCGTCCCACACGACGCTCTGCGGTCCGTCGAGGACCGCGTCGGTGATCTCCTCGCCCCGGTGAGCGGGCAGGCAGTGCATGACGACGGCATCCGGTTTCGCCAGCCCCAGCAGGTCCTCATTGATCTGGAACGGGCGGAACGGTCCGACGCGGTCGAGCCCGTCGTTCTCCTGTCCCATCGAGGTCCAGGTGTCGGTGACCAAGGCGTCCGCACCCGAAACCCCACCTCTGGGGTCGTTGGTGACGGTGACGGTTGCGCCGGTTTCCGCGGCGCGTTCGGTGGCCGCATCGAGCACCCACTGCTTCGGCTCGAAGCCGGGCGGGCTGGCAATGGTCACGTGGATACCCGCGGTAACTCCACCCAGCATCAGCGAATGCGCCATGTTGTTCGCGCCGTCGCCGAGGTAGGTGAGCTTCAGACCCGCCAGCTTTCCCTTACGTTCGGCGAGCGTCTGCAGGTCTGCGAGCACCTGGCACGGGTGGAACTCGTCGGACAACGCGTTGACGATCGGAACGCTCGCACCCTCTGCCATTGCTTCGAGACGCTTCTGACCGAACGTGCGCCACACGATCGCATCCACATATCGCGACAGCACCCGTCCGGTGTCCTGCAGGGTTTCCTCCCTGCCCAACTGGGTGCTCTGACCGTCCACGACGACGGCATGCCCACCGAGTTGCGCTATTCCGATCTCGAACGAGAACCGCGTGCGTGTGGAGTTCTTCTCGAAGATGACGCCAACACCCCGGGGACCCTCGAGTGGCCGTTCGGAGAACGGTGCTGCCTTGAGTCCGGCGGCGATCTCGAGAACTTCTGCCTGCTGATCAGGGGTGAGGTCGTCGTCCCTGAGAAAGTGCTTCACCGGCGTTGTCATTTCTCCCCCTGCTCGGTCGATAGTGCCGAATCGAGAATTGCGGGTAGTGCTTCGACGAAACTCTCCGCTTGCCGGTCGGTCAGCACGAGCGGCGGCGCCAGTCGGATCACCCCGGGTTGTGCAGCGTTGACGAGATAGCCCGCGTCTCGCGCGGCGCTCTCCACCGCAGGTGCGATATCTCGCGTCAATACGATGCCCAAGAGCAGTCCCGCACCCCGAACGTGGTCGACGAGAGGATGCCGGAGCGCTTCGATGTCCGTGACGATGTTCTTGCCCAACGTGTCCGCGCGCGACACCAGATCGTCTTCGGCAACCGTCTTCAGCACGGCGAGAGCTGCGGCTGCACACACTGGATTGCCACCGAAAGTCGTACCGTGCTTGCCGGGACCGAACAGATCGGCAGCGGCACCGGTGGCCACACATGCGCCGATCGGCATTCCGCCGCCGAGCCCCTTGGCAAGCGTCATGACATCGGGAACGATCCCGACCGCCTGATGCGCATAGAACCATCCGGTCCGGCCGATACCGGTCTGGACCTCGTCGAGCACGAGGAGGGCGCCGTTGTCCGAGGTGATCTTTCGCGCAGCGGCCAGGTACCCCTCGGGTGGAACGACGACCCCGCCCTCCCCCATGATCGGTTCGAGAAACACCGCGGCCGTGTCGGAATCGATGGCCTTGGCCAGAGCATCGACGTCGCCGTACGGAACGAACTCGACGCCGTCGGGCATGGGCTCGAACGGCGCCCGCTTCGCGGGTTGACCGGTGAGCGCCAGCGCACCCATCGTCCGACCGTGGAAGGAATTGTGTGCGGCGATGATCTTTCTCCGGCCCGTTGCGCGAGCGAGTTTGAATGCCGCTTCGTTCGCCTCGGTTCCCGAGTTGCACAGGAAAACTCGTCCGGATGCGCCGAGATGGGACAGGAGTTTCTCCGCCAGCTCCACCGCAGGCTCACTCGCGTACAGGTTCGAGACGTGCCCGAGTGTTCCGAGCTGTGCGGTCACCGCTTCGATGATCGCGGGATGGGCGTGCCCGAGGATGTTGACCGCAATGCCTGCCAGTAGATCGACGAAACAGCGACCGTCCGCATCCGTGACGACGGCGCCTTCACCCTGCGCAAGTGCCACCCGGGGAACACCATAGGTGTTCATCAACGAGTTGGACCACCGTTGCTGAAGTTCTGGTGTACCGGTCATGACTGATTCCCCTCCGATGTGTGAGCGGCAGACGGTGTGACCATGGTGCCGATACCTTCCCCAGTGAACATTTCGAGCAGGACAGAGTGCGCGACACGACCGTCGATCACGTGCGCTGTGGGCACGCCGCCCCGTACGGCCCGCAGGCAGGCTTCCATCTTCGGAACCATCCCCGAGTCCAACGACGGCAGGAGCTGTGCCAGCGCGTCCGCGTCGATCTCGGTGGCCAGCGAAGTACGGTCCGGCCAGTCCGTATACAGACCCTCGACATCGGTGAGCACGACGAGCTTCTCGGCGCCGATCGACTCGGCGAGTGCCGCAGCAGCCGTATCGGCATTGATGTTGTGGACGACACCGTCGGCGTCGGGGGCGATCGTCGAGACGACCGGAATCCGTCCTGCCGCAATGAGATCCAGCACCGCCTCCGGATTGACTGTGGTCACATCGCCCACCAGGCCGATGTCGGCGTGCGCCCCGTCCACCATCACTGTGCGTCTGGTGGCCCGGAAAAGGTGCGCATCCTCACCGGAAATTCCGACGGCATACGGCCCATGAGCGTTGATCAATCCGACGAGTTCACGACCGACCTGCCCGAACAAGACCATTCGCACGACGTCCATGACTTCGGGTGTGGTGACCCGGAAACCGCCCTTGAACTCGCCCTCCATCCCCAGTCGGGCAAGCATCGCGTTGATCTGTGGTCCGCCGCCGTGCACGACGACCGGATGAATTCCCACCGTTCGCAGAAAAGCCATGTCCGCGGCGAAGGCGACCTTCAACTCGTCA
Source organism: Rhodococcus quanlei (assembly GCF_055231015.1). Classification (NCBI taxonomy): domain Bacteria; kingdom Bacillati; phylum Actinomycetota; class Actinomycetes; order Mycobacteriales; family Nocardiaceae; genus Rhodococcus; species Rhodococcus quanlei. The sequence continues at coordinate 14,162 of NZ_JBUYWD010000025.1, forward strand.
TCCACCATGGCGTTTCCGCCGTACTTGACCACCACCACCTTGTCGCGGAACTGCTGAAGCCACGGCAGCGCCTCGGCCAGCACGTGAGCCTTCTGGTGATCGTCGATTCCCGGAAGTGTCATGACGAGTACGCCGAGTTCTCTTCGACGTACGCATGAGACAGATCCGTGGTTCGGATGGAGACCTCGTGCTCACCGACAGCCAGGTCGATGTTCAGTTCGATGTCGATGCCGGACAGGTCGACCTCCCTGGCACCGGGAGCTCCCACGCCGTCGATACATACCGGATTTCCGTTGAACGACACCGAGATCTTGTCCGGGTCGAGTGCGACCGGCGCGATGCCGACCGCGGCCAGCACGCGGCCCCAGTTGGGGTCGGATCCGAACAGCGCAGTCTTCACCAGGCTGTCGCGCGCCACCGTGCGCGCCGCGATCAGCGCGTCCTCTTCGCTGGCGGCCCCGCCGACGGTCACCCGTATTCGCTTCGTGACCCCTTCCGCGTCTGCCATCAATTGATCGGCGAGGTCGTCGCAGACGGCCGTCACTGCTGCGTTCAGTTCGTCCTGTGTGGGTGTGACGTTGCTCGCCCCGGACGCCAGCAGCAGGACGGTGTCGTTGGTGGACGTGGCACCATCGACGTCGAGTCGGTCGAACGTGACACGCGTCGCCGCCCGCAACGCCTCGTCCAACTGTGCGGCCGTTGCCACCGCATCGGTCGTCACCACACAGAGCATGGTCGCCAGTGCGGGCGCGAGCATGCCCGCTCCCTTGGCCATACCGCCGACGTTCCACTTGCCGTCGTGATGCAGCGCAACCTGTTTGGGCACCGTGTCGGTGGTCATGATCGCGTAGGCAGCATCGGTGCCGCCGCTGATTCCACCCGCAAGTTCGTGCACGATCTCGGTGACTCCGGGAAGGAGTTTGTCCATCGGCAGCCGGTCACCGATCAGCCCTGTCGAGCAGACGGCAACTTCCACGGCACCGGTGTCGGTGCCCCAGTTGCTCAACGCGGATGCCACTTCTTCGGCGGTCGTGTGGGTGTCCTGAAATCCAGGTGCCCCGGTACAAGCGTTGGCGCCGCCGGAATTGAGGACCACCGAACGCAACCGCCCCGTCGTCAACGCCTGCTGCGACCACAGTACCGGCGCCGCCTTCACCTTGTTGGTGGTGAACACGCCGGCAGCTGCCAGATCCGGGCCTTCGTTGAACACGAGCGCGAGGTCGGGATTGCCGTTCGCTTTGATCCCTGCTGGGATTCCGGCCGCCCGGAACCCGGAGGGTGCGGTGATGCCCTGGTTTCGGAGCAGCTTGCCGTACGGCAGGTTCCGAACATCGCTGCGAGCTTCGGTGGTCACGGGGCAACTCCCACAGTCGAGAGACCGGTGGTCTCCGGTAGTCCAAGGACAAGATTCATCGATTGCACCGCGGCGCCGGCGGTGCCCTTCGCGAGGTTGTCGATCGCTGCGACGACCACGAGCTGGCCGGCGTCGGCGTCGACCGTCACGGACATCTGGATTGCATTGGATCCGATGACCGCACCGGTCTGTGGCAGCACACCGGTCGGCAGCACATGCACGAACGGTTCGTCCGCATACGCCTTCTCGTAGATCGCGCGCACCTCGTCCTCCGATGCGGAGGTCACGGCTGTGCACGTCGCGAGGATCCCGCGCGGCATAGGAGCCAACACCGGAGTGAACGAGACGGAGACTTTCTGGCCGGCGAGAGCCGAGAGATTCTGGATGATCTCCGGAGTATGGCGGTGGATGCCGCCGACACCGTAAGCGCGCACCGACCCCATCACTTCCGCGCCCAGGAGGTCCGGCTTCGGTGCGCGGCCGGCACCCGACGCACCCGTGACCGCAACGATCGTGACTCGCGGCTCGACGACACCGGCCACGACGGCGGGGGCCATCGCCAGCGTGGAGACCGTCGGGAAGCAGCCCGGAACCGCGATGCGCTTTGCGCCCTGCAACTTTTCCCGCGCACCGGGCAGTTCGGGAAGGCCGTACGGCCAGGTACCGGCATGCTCGCTCTTGTAGAACTTTTCCCAGTCCGCCGCATCCGAAAGTCGGAAGTCTGCACCACAGTCGATGATCACCGTCTCTGCCGGTAGCGCTTGTGCGTACCGGGCAGAGTTACCGTGCGGCAGGCCGAGAAACACCACGTCATGACCTGACAGTGTCTCTACGGATGTCTCCTCGAGGACACGGTCTCCGAGCGGCAACAGGTGTGGATGCTGCGACGCGAGGGTGGCACCCGCGTTACCGCCTGCGGTGAGCGCACCGATCACGATGGAACCGTCGAGATAGGAGGGGTGATTCAGCAACAGGCGAAGCACCTCTCCACCGGCATAGCCACTGGCTCCGGCAACGGCGACCTTGATCTGTTTGCCCAATTGCTCAGTCATAGGACTTATTATGCATCATAATGCAAACTAATTCATCCATCAGGTGCCGAGCGATCGTCTGATCTCGTCCAATCGCGCCTTGCCGGCCTTCTCCCGCGCCGCCCACTGCTCCTCCACCGATCGACCCGACGCGCTCTCGTGGTCGAGTTCCTCGGCACCGGATGCGCTGCCCACCCTGTGCTCGATCTTGTCCCGCACCGAGTCGAAAGTAGGGACGCCACCTGCCGTGTAGTCGGGTTCCACAGAAGAACTCGGCACGGCTGCACCCGAGACACCTGCATGGGGCGCTGTGCCCGCGAAGTCGATCGGCGGCGTCGGCACACGTTCGCCTCCGCTCGCGGCGGTACGGAGCGACGAGAGACCGGGTCGATCCGCTGCCACTGCGCGAACCACCTCGAGGAACTCGGCGTCGTTCAGTTGCGACGCTGCCGCCACAACTTCGTTCACCTCGACCATCGCACTGCTCCTACCGATCGCTACCCGTCCGTCCAGACTACGTTCCGTGAACCCAGCCGGTCAGCTCCTCAGTTCGGCACCGACTGCCGTAGTCGCCGCTGCGACGGCCGCGTCGCGTGCCGCGGATGCTTCGTCTTCGGTGAGGGTGCGATCGTAGCCGCGGAATCGCAACGCGAACGCGAGCGACTTACGACCCTCGCCGACCTGCTCGCCCTCGAATACGTCGAACAATCGCACATCCTCGAGCAGCTCACCACCGCCGCTACGCAGTGCCGCCTCGACATCGGCCACGGGGACAGGTTGATCGACGACGACCGCCACATCTTGCAGAACAGCCGGGAACGGTGACACCTGTGGGGCAGGCAACCGTTCCGCCAGAGGCAACGCATCCAGGTCGATTTCCACCGCACACGTGCGGGCGGGCAAACCGGCGCGTTCGAGAACAGCCGGATGTAGTTCGCCCGCATGTCCGACGACGACATCGTCGACGAGTAGCTCGGCGCAACGGCCCGGATGCCACGGCAGGTACTGGGCGGCGCGTAGTTCGACGTCGACGCCCGCGGCCTCGGCGATCGTTCGCGCCGCAGCGAACGCATCCGCTGCTTCCGCGGCGCGTCCCGGCCCCCACGGGCCGCTGGGTTCACGCATACCGGCCAAGACCGCGCCGACGTGGACGGGCTGGTCCGGCAGCGATGCCAGCAGCTCGGATATCTGCTCGTCCGTCGGTCGACGATCGACGGGAAGGGCATCAACCGGCTTGGTTTCCGGCCCGGGAAGCACGACCTGTGCAATCCCGAAGAGAGATGCGTCCCGCTGGCCACGCGAAACGTTGCGGGCCAGCACCTCGAGCAACCCTGGCAGCAGTGTGGTGGCCAATTCCGGGCGGTCCGACTCGAGCGGATTCAGCACCGAGCTGGTCACCCGTCGGGCATCGTCGGCGTCGAGTCCCCACACGTCGAACACGCCCGCAGGCAGGAATACCGGAGGCAGAACCTCGACGTACCCGCCGTGCGCGAGCGCACGACCCACCGCACGCTTCCGTCGTTGCGAGGGTGTGAGCCCACGGCCGGCGGGTGCTGCGGGAAGGATCGACGGAATCTGCTCGAGGCCCTCGAGCCGCAGCACTTCCTCGACCAGATCGGCCGGCTGGGTAAGGTCCGGACGCCACGACGGCGGGTTCACGGACAACTGACCGTCATTGCCCTCGTCCTCGACCTCCACGACGCAACCGACCTGCACCAGGCGACGTTCTGCGGTGCCTTCCGGATAATTCACACCTGCTACGCGGCCGGGAAGGTCCACACTCATGCGAATCTCGCGAGAAGAACCCTGTGCCTCGGAACGCACGTCGGTGAGTGCGGATTCAACGCGTCCTCCCGCGATCTCCACCAGCAAAGTCGCTGCGCGGTCCAGCGCTGCCACCGGAATCTGCGGATCCACCACTCGCTCGAATCGCTTCGCAGCCTCACTCGAAAGCTTGTGACGACGCCCTGTCTTGAAGACCGCCAGCGGATCCCACGTGGCTGCTTCCAGCAGCACATCCGTCGTGGTCGGCCCGACCTCGGTGCTCGCTCCACCCATCACACCGGCCAGGGAAATAACCCCTGAATCATCGGCGATCACGACGTCTTCTGCATCGAGGATGCGTTCCGCCTCGTCGAGGGTGGTCAGCTTCTCGCCCCCGGTCGCACGGCGCACGACGAGTTCGCCCGTCAACTTGACGGCATCGAACGCGTGCAACGGCTGCCCCAGCTCGAGCAGCACGTAGTTGGTGACGTCGACGGCCGGAGAGATGGGCCGAATCCCGGACATGAGCAGACGACGCTGTAGCCACCACGGGCTGACCGCCGCGGGATCGATCCCCGTCACCTTCCGCGCGGCGAAGCGGGTCGCATTCGACTCACTCTCGACACGAACCGGCCACCCCTGCCCGTCGTCCGGAAGTGCGGGAACATCAGCCGGATCGGCGAACTCCAGATCGAAGCCACACGCCAGTTCACGCGTGAGACCGCGCACCGAGAAGCAATATCCACGGTCCGGCGTGATGTTGAGTTCGATGACGGTGTCGTCGAGACCCATCAACTCGTTTGCGTCACCGCCGGGCTCTGCCGTGCCCGGCTCGAGCACGAGGATGCCGGAATGGTCTTTGCCGATACCGAGTTCCGCGACAGAACAGATCATTCCGTCCGAGATCTTGCCGTACGTCTTGCGCGACGCGATCGCGAAACCGCCCGGTAGCACCGCGCCGGGTAGCGCTACCACGACCAAGTCGCCCTCGGCGAAGTTGCGAGCGCCACAGACGATCCCCTGCGGCTCGGCCACGCCCACATCGACCTGACAGTAGCGAATGGGTTTCTTGAACTCGGTGAGCTCGGTGATCTCCTGGACTCTGCCGACGACGAGCGGTCCGTCGACCTGCTCGAGATTGTCGACTTCTTCGACTTCGAGACCGACCCGGACGAATCCGGCGTCCAGTTCCTCTGCCGTGACAGACCAGCCCGGGGTGGCCCGCTGCAGGATCTCGGTCAGCCAGGATTGCGCTACTCGCACGTCTGCTCAGCTCTCTCGTTCGTGAATGCCGTGGTATTTGCGATCATGGTGTTCAGCCCTGCACACCGAAGGGCAGCGTGAATCGGATGTCGCCCTCGACGATGTCGCGCATGTCCGAGATTCCGTTCCGGAATTGCAGCGTCCGCTCGAGACCCATGCCGAATGCGAACCCGGTGTACACGTCCGGGTCGATTCCCGACGCACGCAACACGTTCGGGTTGACCATGCCGCAGCCACCCCATTCGACCCAGCCTGCGCCGCCCTTCTTGTTCGGGAACCACACGTCCACCTCCGCTGACGGCTCGGTGAACGGGAAGTAGTTGGGGCGCATCCGGGTACGGGTATCGGAACCGAACAATGCACGCGCGAAGGCGTCGAGGGTGCCGCGCAGGTTCGCCATCGTCAGACCCTTGTCCACAGCGAGGCCTTCCACCTGTGAGAACACCGGCGTGTGTGTGGCGTCCAGTTCGTCGGTACGGAAGGTTCGTCCGGGGCACACCACGTAGATGGGGACCTCACGCGAGAGCATCGTGCGGACCTGCACAGGTGACGTGTGGGTGCGCAGCACCTGGCGCGAGTTCTCCGGTGCCACGTGGAAGGTGTCCTGCATCGTGCGTGCAGGATGATCCGGCAAGAAGTTGAGGGCATCGAAGTTGAAGTGCTCGGTCTCGACCTCGGGCCCCTCGGCAACCTCCCAGCCCATTGCGACGAACACATCCGCGACCTGCTCGGAGATGATGCTGATCGGGTGACGCGCCCCGACAGGCCGACGCTGCGACGGCAACGTCACGTCGATGGTTTCGGCGACGAGTACCGCCGCGTCACGCTCCGCGAGGAGCACGGTGCGGCGCGCTTCGTAGGCCTCCGAGACTCGGGTCCTCGCCATGTTCACACGTTTGCCCGCGTCGGCCTTCTCCTTGCCGGGCAGCGTCCCCAGAGCTCGCCGAGCCAGGGCGATCGGCGACTTGTCCCCCATGTGCGTAATCTTCACCTGAGCGAGGTCGTCCAGATCACCCGCAACGGTCAGCGCGGTCTCGGCCGCATCCACCGCGGACTTCAGCGCTTCCTCGGTGAGGGCACTCGAATCGACTTCCGGCGCTGCGGCGCCCTCCTTGTTAGCCACGAGCGACGCCTCTCCTGTACTTCACCGACTGCACCGACTTCACCAACTGCTCCGAACTCATTCTCGACCTTCGAACTCTCCCCGGCAGATCTTAGGCGATCGCGCACAGGGCCCTCACTCGTCCGCTGTGTGCCTGCTCTGCACCCGGGCACTCGAGTACAGACAAATGGATGCCGCGGTCGCCAGGTTCAAACTCTCGGCACGCCCGTGAATAGGAATACGCACACGGTGGTCGGCACGCGCGGCAATCGCCGGATCGAGTCCATGCGCTTCGTTACCGAACAACCACGCCGTCGGTACTGCAAGCAACTCGTCCGCGTCGTCCAGGTCGACCTCTCCGTCAGCAGCCGTGGCCAACACCTGGATCCCAGCTGCCGCGATCGTTTCCAACACGGCATCGGTGTCACGCTCGCGGGCCACCGGAAGATGAAAAAGGCTCCCGGCAGAGGCACGAACACATTTACCGTTGTGCGGATCCACGCTGTCGCCCGCCAAAATGGCGGCGTCGGCGCCCATCGCGTCCGCCACCCGCAGAACCGTGCCCGCATTACCGGGCTCGCCGATCGACACGGGTACGGCGAGAAGCCGTGCATCATCGGTGACTGCATCATCGAGCAGCACGTCCACGAGGTCGCACACCGCCACGAGCCCCGGTGGTGTCACAGTGTCGCTGAGGCCGCGGACAGCACGCTCGGTGACGAGCGCAGTACGCACACCTGCCGATTGCGCTCGGTCGAGCACAGCTCCATAGCGGACCGCGGCATCAGCGGTATGGAACACCTCGTGGACCACCGTCGTCGCGAGGGCTTCATCCACCGAGTTCTCGCCCTCGACGAGGAACCGTCCGGTCTTGCGCCGCTCGGCCGTCCGCAGCAGCTTCACAGCAGAAACGACCCGTGGGGTTCGCTCGGTGAGCGGATCCACGGGTCGTCTCGAGGCTTTCGAACTGCGTGATTCGAGGCTCAGGCCACTTCTCCGGCAGCAGCGTTCACGTCGGAGGGCAGCGCAGCCTTGGCGATGGCCACCAGACCGGCGAACGCTTCACCGTCCGACACGGCGAGCTCGGCGAGGTTCTTGCGGTCGACCTCGACCTCGGCCAGACGCAGACCCTGGATCAGGCGGTTGTACGTGATGTCGTTCGCACGCGCCGCAGCGTTGATACGCGTGATCCACAGCTTGCGGAAGTCACCCTTGCGCGCCCGACGGTCGCGGTATGCGTAGGTGAGCGAGTGGAGCTGCTGTTCCTTGGCCTTGCGGTACAGACGCGAACGCTGTCCGCGGTAACCGCTGGAGGCCTCGAGAATCGAACGGCGCTTCTTCTGGGCGTTGACCGCCCTCTTTACGCGTGCCACTGAAAAATCCTGTCAATCTAGGGGTATCGCTGACGACCCCGGGTGGTCAATGCAAATGTCAGATGTCGAGCAGGCGCTTGATGCGCGGGGTGTCAGCCTTGCTGACAACCGCCTTGCCGTCGAGGCGACGGGTCACCTTGGTCGCCTTGTGCTCCATCAGGTGGCGGCGACCGGCCTTCTGGCGCAGGATCTTTCCGCTGCCCGACACCTTGAATCGCTTCGCGGTGCCGCTGTGGGTCTTCGACTTGGGCATGAAATCCTCAGTTCTGTATTTCTGTCGTGCCGATGAAATCGGGCTAGCTGGTCGGAGCCTCGGTGGACTCGCCTCCGGACGCAGGCTTGGTCGGGGTCGCGCGCTGGGCAGGGCGTGCAGCAGCACTCTCCTGCGCCTTCACGCGTGTCTTCGCACCCTTGTGGGGCGCGAGCACCATGGTCATGTTGCGGCCGTCCTGCTTCGCCGACGTTTCGACGAATCCGAGGTCGGCAACATCTGCACCCAGTCGCTGCAGAAGCCGGAATCCCAGCTCGGGCCGAGACTGCTCACGGCCACGGAACATGATCGTGACCTTGACCTTCGATCCCGCTTCGAGGAAGCGAACGACATTACGCTTCTTCGTCTCGTAGTCGTGATCGTCGATCTTCGGGCGGAGCTTCTGCTCCTTGATGACTGTCAACTGCTGGTTCTTACGCGATTCACGCGCCTTCTGCGCAGCTTCGTACTTGAACTTGCCGTAGTCCATGATCTTGCAGACCGGCGGTCGGGCGTCCGGCGCCACCTCGACCAGATCGAGGTCGGCGTCGAGAGCCAAGCGGAGTGCATCTTCAACACGCACGATGCCCACCTGTTCGCCGCCGGGTCCGACGAGGCGGACTTCGGGAACTCGGATGCGCTCGTTGATGCGAGTCTCAGTGCTGATGGGGCCTCCTAGGTTGAACGGGCTGGTCTTCGTGACCGCCCGCAGCCTGTACCGCCCGCTTCCCAACAAAAAACCCCGCTGCGGTGACCTGTCACCTTGCGGGGCCCGATGTCGACCGATCTCGCGATCCCTGCCGACGATTGTCGGAGAGTTCACGCCCTCAGCACCTGAGGAACCTGGCAGACACGAGGCCGAACCAGGTGACCGGACCACTGAACGGCGGCTTTGCATGCCGTGCAGGGTGGGAGTCGGACTCCACTTGCTGCCCCCGAACTGGTTCGAGGGCGGTCGTTGCGATCCAGGATAGCATTCGCCCACGTCGCGAGCGAATCGCCACCGAATGAGCCCCTGTCCGCGCGGGATGGAATCATTGTCGTCATGACGGACAACTTCGACGCCGACCCCAACGACCCGGTTCGCGAACTCGCGGACGTTCCCGCGGTGGAGGTCATCAGCCGTGCCGCGGTGATGCTGATGAGTTCAGGGGCCGAGAAGCTCGGGCTGTCCGATCCGAATCCCGATGAGAGCCCGCACCGGGACCTGGACGAGGCGCGCCGCGTCATCACGGCCCTCGCCGGACTGGTCACGTCGTCGGTCGAGTATCTCGGCCCCCACGCCGGCCCCATCCGTGAGGGTCTGCAAGCCCTGCAGCGCGCGTTCCGGGAAGCGTCCCCGTATCCGGACGAGCCCGGCAAGGGCCCCGGGGAGAAGTACACCGGCGCGGTGCACTGACGACCACGCGCACTGACCCGACCATGCGCCTCACGTCGATACTGACCGAGGTCTCGGGCGAACCTTCGGCTGCGTGGGGATCGGCACAGTAGGCGCGCTCCTTCCTGACTCCGAATGCAACTCTGGTCACAGCATCGCGCAGCGTGCACGACGACGACGTGACACACATCGGCGCGCATTCGACGTCCGCACAATCCACGCACCTCGTCCTCGTTCCTGGTTTCCGGCTCGGAGGGTGGGCAGGGAACCGGTCGCCGCAGCGAATCAGCCGCGTCGCCTACGTGGACAGCGGACCGATGCCGTCAGGCAGCAGCGATCGTGACGACTTCGACGGCGTGAACGACTCCCCCTTCCTGCGTGGTCCGCTCGAGACGCTGTGCACGTGACCGACGAACGCCGCCTGGACATGCCGACAACCGTCGTGGGCAACAGCTTCCCGTCGGCTGTGATTGCCGAGATGGCGACGGGCGGTCATCCCATGACCGGCCGCGAAGGTGGTGCACGAAGTCGCGATCGTCTGACGAACGGTCAGCGCTTCGCTGCCACCTTCCTCGCGGCCCGCTTGCGTACGGCCGGCTTCGTGGCCTCCTCGATCGGGGTCGGCCGTGCATCGAGCACCTCGCGGAGGAATTTGCCGGTGTAGCTCTCCGGTACCTGAGCAACGTCCTCCGGCGTGCCTTCTGCGACGACCCGTCCGCCACCGAAACCTCCTTCGGGACCCATGTCGACGATCCAGTCCGAAGTCTTGATGACGTCGAGGTTGTGTTCGATGACGATGACGGTGTTGCCTTTGTCGACCAGACCGTTCACCACCGCCAGCAGCTTCCGGATGTCCTCGAAGTGCAGGCCCGTGGTCGGCTCGTCCAGGATGTACACGGTCCGGCCAGTGGAACGCTTCTGCAACTCTGCAGCCAGCTTGACGCGTTGCGCTTCACCACCCGAGAGGGTTGGCGCCGGCTGACCGAGGCGGACGTATCCGAGGCCCACCTCGACGAGGGTCTTGAGGTAGCGATGAATTGACGTGACCGGTTCGAAGAACTCGGCGGCTTGCTCGATCGGCATGTCGAGCACTTCCGCGATCGTCTTGCCCTTGTAGTGAACCTCGAGCGTTTCGCGGTTGTACCGGGCGCCCTGGCAGACTTCGCAGGGGACGTACACGTCGGGCAGGAAGTTCATCTCGATCTTCAACGTGCCGTCGCCCGAGCACGCTTCGCAGCGACCGCCCTTGACGTTGAACGAGAATCGTCCCGGCTGGTATCCGCGAACCTTCGCCTCGGTGGTGGCCGCGAACAGTGTTCGGATCTTGTCGAACACACCGGTGTAGGTAGCTGCGTTCGAGCGCGGAGTCCGGCCGATCGGCGACTGATCGACCTGAACCAATTTGTCCAGTTGATCCAGTCCGTTGATCCGCGTGTGACGACCGGGCACCTGCCTGGCGCCGTTGAGCTTGTTGGCCATCACCATCGCCAGGATGTCGTTGACGAGCGTCGACTTTCCCGAGCCGGATACCCCCGTCACCGTGGTGAGAACGCCCAGCGGGAAACTCACGTCGATGCCGTGAAGGTTGTGTTCCCGGGCTCCGACAACCGTCACCTGACGCTTGCGATCGACCGAGCGGCGCTCGGCCGGGACCTCGATGAAACGTCGCCCGGCCAGGTATGCGCCCGTGAGCGATTCGTCGCACTCGAGCAGCTCCTGGTATGGGCCGCTGTGTACGACTTTGCCACCGTGCTCACCGGCAAGCGGACCGATGTCGACCACCCAATCCGAGGTCCGGATGGTGTCCTCGTCGTGTTCGACGACGATCAATGTGTTTCCCAGGTTCCGGAGCCTGGTGAGTGTTTCGATGAGTCGGCGGTTGTCTCGTTGATGCAGACCGATCGACGGCTCGTCCAGAACGTAGAGGACGCCCACCAGACCGGATCCGATCTGCGTGGCGAGCCGGATGCGCTGTGCCTCACCACCCGACAGGGTGCCGGCCGCCCGCGACAGCGACAGGTACTCGAGGCCGACGTCCAGCAGGAAGCCCAGCCGCGCCTGCACCTCTCTGAGAACCTGCCCTGCGATTGCCTCCTCACGGGAGGCGAGTGACAGGCTGTTCAGGAAGTCCGCGCAGTCTGCGATCGAGAGTTCACACACCTCTGCGATCGACTTCTTGCCGAATTTGGCGCTGGCGATCGATACCGACAGAATCTCCGGCTTGAGCCGCGCTCCCCCACATGCGGGGCACGGCGTATCGCGCATGTAGCCGTCGTACCGTTCCTTCATCTGGTCCGACTCCGTCTGCTCGAGACGGCGATGTAGGAACGGCATGACGCCTTCGAAATCGGCATAGTAGGAACGGACACGGCCGTAGCGGTTCTTGTAGCGAACGTGAACCTGGTCGGTGCTGCCGGAGAGAATAGCGCGACGAGCCCTGACGGGCAGTTTGTTCCACGGTGTGTCCATGTCGAATCCGATGACATCTCCGAGACCGGACAGCAACCGACCGAAGTACTCGGAGGTCTGCCCCATGGACCACGGAGCGACAGCGCCCTCCGCCAGGGTGAGTTCGGGGTCGGGCACCACCAGGTCCGGATCGACCTCCTTGCGGATGCCGAGGCCGATGCATTCGGGGCACGCACCGTAAGGCGAATTGAACGAGAACGATCGAGGCTCGAGATCGTCGATGGCGAGTGCGTGCCCGTTGGGGCACGCCAGCTTCTCCGAGAAACGGCGTTCACGATCGGCTGCGTTTTCGTCACGGTCCACGAAGTCGAGGACCACGATGCCCTCGGCGAGGCGTAACGCCGTTTCGATGGAATCGGTGAGCCGTTGCTTGGAGGTCGGCTTCACGACGAGTCGGTCGACGACCACCTCGATGTCGTGTTTTTCCTGCTTCTTCAGAGTGGGCGGGTTGGTCAGTTGGTGGACCACTCCGTCGACGCGGATGCGCGAGTACCCCTGCACGTTCAGCTGGTCGAACAGATCGACGAACTCGCCCTTGCGGGTGCGAACGACAGGCGCGAGAACCTGAAACCGGGTTCCCTCTTCCATGTCGAGGACCTGGTCGACGATCTGTTGCGGGGTCTGCCGCGCGATCTGTTCACCACAAGTGGGACAATGCGCGGTGCCGGCGCGTGCGTAAAGGAGGCGGAGGTAGTCGTAGACCTCGGTGATGGTACCGACGGTGGACCGCGGGTTGCGGTTCGTGGACTTCTGGTCGATCGACACCGCGGGCGAGAGCCCCTCGATGAAGTCGACGTCCGGCTTGTCCATCTGGCCGAGGAACTGCCGGGCATACGCGGACAGCGATTCCACATACCGGCGCTGACCCTCAGCGAAGATGGTGTCGAATGCGAGGCTCGACTTCCCGGATCCAGACAGGCCGGTGAAAACGATCAGGCTGTCACGAGGCAGATCGATATCGACTCCTCGCAGATTGTGCTCGCGAGCACCCTGCACGATCAGGCGGTCCGCCACTCCAAGTCCCTTCTCACACCACGTCGGTTCGACACCGAGAAATCAAGCCTTGTCATCGTAGTTCTCCCTACCGACACATTTCCCGGCACGGTCCGTCGTACGCCTCTCACCTGCATCGATTCGATAGCGGTAACCTTCCCTCATGAGCGATCATCAAGCAGAAGCCGGCCCACTGCAGATCAGCGACGACTACACGGGGCATGTCCGGCCCGGCTCGCCTCCTCAGCGGCGCAGTGGCGGCGGCGCCACGATCACGAAAATGTCCGTCGGCCCGATGGACAACAATGTGTACGTCGTCGTTTGTTCCGCCACCGGCGAGTCGCTGCTGATCGATGCGGCGAACGAGGCGGACCGCCTTCTCGCGCTGCTGGAACAGCTACCGAAGCCGCCGGGTCAGATCGTCACGACGCACCAGCACGGTGACCACTGCCTCGCCTTGAAGGAGGTTGTCGAGGCCACTACAGCGGTGACGGCTGCACACCCGCTGGACGCAGATGCACTCCCGGTCACCCCCGAACGATTGCTCTCCGACGGTGACACCGTCCGCGTAGGCGAATTGGAACTGGCGGTGATTCACCTTTCCGGCCACACACCGGGCTCGATCGCCCTCGCATTGACCGACTCGGACGGCCGCGCACACCTGTTCACCGGCGACTCACTCTTCCCCGGCGGTGTCGGAAAGACCGCGGATCCCGAGAAGTTCGATTCCCTCCTCACGGATGTCGAGACGAAACTCTTCGCCCGCTACCCTGACGACGCTGTCGTCCACCCCGGCCACGGAGACGACACCACTCTGGGAACCGAGCGGCCACATCTCGGAGAGTGGCGCGAACGAGGCTGGTGACGGCTCGGTCGGTTTCGGCAGAGCCGTATCGGGCTACACGGGACACGCACCCTCGTTATGGTGGGTGGACACGTCCAGATCCGATGGAGGATGCGAATGCTTGTTCGTCGAATTGCCCGTCCACTGTTGTCCACGATCTTCATTGCCGGCGGCATCGACGCGCTGAAAGACCCCGCAGGGAAGGCGCAGGCCGCAGCACCGCTGATCGACAAGTCCACCGAAACCCTGCCGTCGTCGGTGACCCAGAAAGTACCCACCGATGCCGAGACCTTGGTGAAGATCAACGCCGGAGTCCAGATCGGTGGCGGCGTGTTGCTCGCTATCGGAAAAGCACCGCGGATAGCCTCGCTTGCCCTCGCCGGCAGCCTGATCCCGACCACCCTGTCGAGCCACGACTTCTGGAACGAAACCGACCAGGCACAGCGGTCGGCGCAGCAAATGCACTTCCTGAAGAATGTGAGCTTGCTCGGCGGTCTACTCATCGCCTCTGTGGACACCGAGGGCAAGCCGTCCCTCGGTTGGCGTGGGCGGCGTGCGGCCCGAGGTGCGCAAGCTTCCCTGGCTTCGGCACTACCGTCGGGCAGCTCTGGCGACCACCCACGCGGCGAGCACGCATTCGCCGCGGTTTCCGAGCGCGCACGCAAACTGGGAGAAGAAGCAGCAGAACGTGCTCCCGGAATCGTCGACACGGCCCGCGAGCGCGGCTCGGAGATTGCCAAGACAGCGGCCGAGAAAGGCAGCGAACTCGTCGAGGTCGCCAAGGACCGCGCCCCAGAACTCGCCGAGACAGCACGCGAAAAGGGCAGCGGATGGGCATCGGTGGCCGCTGAGAAAGGCAGCCACTGGGCATCGACCGCCGCGGAGCGGAGCGAAGCCCTCGGCCAACGTGCGCATGAGCAGGGCGACTCGCTCGGCAAACGCGCGCGCAAACGGGCCGAGATCGCACGCAAAGAGGGCGACGTCGCCAGAATGCGTGCGCGTAAACAGGCTGAGGTAGCACTCGCGAAGGCCCGCGCCGAGCGCACAAAGCTGACTCGCTGACACCGCCCGCAGAGCGCGCTGACCAGCGCACTCTGCGGGCTTCACCCTTCCCGACTAGACTTCCTTGGCACTTTTCGCCGCGCAGTGCGGCACCGATCCAGCCGAGGAGACCACTTGCCCCACGAGGGAACGTCACACGACGAGCGCGAGTTCGAGCAGCAGTACGTGACGACGCTGTACAAACGCCTCGATGCCCTCCGCAGCTACGCAGAAGAACGCTTGCGCCGAGTTCTGTTGGAGTCGGGCGGCACACCTCAGGCCCGCAGCGAACGCGAATCGTTCAACCAGCTCTACACCGAAGATATTGCCAAGTACGACGCCGCCGAGAACGGCTTGGCGTTCGGCCGAATCGACGTCGACGGTGAACCCAGATATGTAGGACGCGTCGGCATCCTCGACGAAGAGAACGACTACGACACTCTGCTGCTGGATTGGCGTGCACCGATGGCGCGGCCGTTCTATCTCGCAACGACGGCGGCCCCGGACGGTGTCACCCGCCGACGGCATATCCGCACCCGCAGTCGCACCGTCACCGCGATCAATGACGAGTATCTCGACCTGGCCGCCGCGGAAGCGGCGGGAGCCACGACGGCCTCCGGCGGTGTCGCCGGTGAGAGCGCACTCCTGTCTGCGCTGAACGCCGCCCGCACCGGCCACATGAACGACATCGTCGAGACGATCCAAGGTGAGCAGGACGCCATCATCCGCACCGACCACAAGAGCGTTCTGGTCGTTCAGGGTGGTCCCGGGACCGGGAAGACCGCTGTCGCGCTGCACCGTGCCGCTTACCTGCTGTACACGTATCGTCGTCAGCTGGAGAAAAGTGGTGTGCTCATCATCGGCCCCAACCCGACATTCCTCGAGTACATCGGACAGGTCCTACCCTCCCTCGGCGAGACCGGCGTGCTGCTGTCCACCATCGGAGATCTGTACCCGGGGGTTCATGCCACCCACGAGGAAACCCTCGATGCGGGAGTGCTGAAGGGATCCACCGATATGCTCGCGGTCCTGAAGAAGGCGGTACGGGATCGCCAAGAAGTTCCGAAGGAGCCCGTCACGCTGAGTTTCGACACGTACGAGCTTCGTCTGGACCGCAAGATCGTTACCCGTGCGCGCGGCCGGGCCCGGTCGTCGAGACGTCCGCACAACCTTGCTCGCCCCATATTCGTCTCGGCGATCATCGAGGCACTGGCCGACCAGTTGGCCGGCCGAGTGGGCGAAAATCTGGTCGACGAAGGGAACCTCCTCAGCCGCAACGACATCGCGGACATGCGGGACGAGATGCGTGAAGACTCGGACATCATGACCGCAGTGAATGGGTTGTGGCCGGAGCTCTCCCCCACCGTCGTGTTGCAGGATCTGCTCACCTCACCCGAGCGGCTTGCTTCGGCAGCGCCCGACCTCGAACAGAGCGAGCGAGACTCGCTGAACCGCAGCGCTGGTACGGGATTCAGCGACGCCGATGCTCCACTTCTCGACGAGCTGGCCGAGCTGTTGGGAGTGGACGACGCTGCCGAGCGTGAACGCGTGCAACGTGAATGGCGGGCACAGATCGAGGATGCCCAGGGCGCGCTCGACATTCTGACCGGTTCCGCGCCGCAGGATCTCGAGGACGACTTGGACCCCGAGATCCTGATGGCGTACGACCTCGTCGATGCGAGCCGGCTGGCGCAGCGCCATGACGTGGGTCGCCGACAGACGACGGCCGAACGCGCTGCCGCAGACCGAACCTGGACGTACGGGCACGTCATCGTCGACGAAGCCCAGGAACTCTCCGATATGGCCTGGCGAATGCTGATGCGCCGCATTCCGAATCGGTGGATGACACTCGTCGGGGACACTGCCCAGACCGGCGACCCGGCCGGTACCACGTCGTGGAGCGAAATTCTCGAGCCGTACGTCGCCAAACGCTGGAAGTTGACGGAGCTGACGGTCAACTATCGGACCCCCGCCGAGATCATGCGAGTTGCGCACCAGGTATTGCAGGAGATCGATCCGAACCAATCCGAGCCACGATCGGTCCGCGAATCCGGGTTCGACCCGTGGGCACTACGGGTGGCCTCCGACGACGCTCTCGCGGAGGCGGTCCGCGAATGTGTGAACCGTGAGAAGGGTCCAGGAACGATTGCGGTCATATGCAATCATCCTCGCGCTACTGCACTCGCCGACCTCGAATCGGACTCCGTCAGCGTTCACACCGTTCGCGACGCCAAGGGCCTCGAGTTCGACACCGTTCTCCTCGTGGAACCGCAGGAGATCCTCGACGAGTCACCACGCGGAATCAACGACATCTACGTCGCGCTGACCAGGGCGACCCAACGCCTGGGTGTCGTGCACCACCGGCCGCTGCCGAAAGCTCTGGATCTGTGTGTACCCGCCGATGAGGAACCACGTTAATCGGATTCGCAGGTCAGATCGTGGGCGGGCAGTTCACCAGTTGTCAGATAGTGCGTGGCGATAGCGGTTGCGCAGGAACTGGTTCCGGGAAATCCACCCGGCAGGCCGAAGGGCATCCTCTGAGGCAGCACCAGGTGCGCCGACTTGTCCACGACAGTGACCAGTCGCGATCCCGCAATGCGATCCCGTAGGTTCCGTGCACCGGTCGCGGGGGTCACGGTGTCACCGTCGTTGGTCAACAACAGGATTCCCGGCGCCTGAT
This sequence comes from Rhodococcus quanlei, assembly GCF_055231015.1. Taxonomy (NCBI): domain Bacteria; kingdom Bacillati; phylum Actinomycetota; class Actinomycetes; order Mycobacteriales; family Nocardiaceae; genus Rhodococcus; species Rhodococcus quanlei. The sequence continues at coordinate 31,704 of NZ_JBUYWD010000025.1, forward strand.
CCAATCCCGTCTCCGGATCTTCTCGGCCGGGGTACGGCCAGTACGCGCATGCCGCCGAGAATCCGAGGCCCACGTAGGTCAGCGGCGCATCCTCGACGGCCTGGCGGTGCTCCGCAAGGATCGCGTCGGTGTTCTTGGTCCATTCGTCTGAATTGCAGTTGAACGCGGTCCACCATCCAACCCTGGCGCCACCAGAGAGGACGGTGCCGAGTTCTCGATCAACGAGCGGAGAGATCTGGAACTGCGCGATCATCCCGACCGTAGCTCGCAGCGATTCGACCGACGCGTCCGCGTAGCGGGCAGTGTGGATGCCGACGAGCTTGGCCAGCACCGCTTCGTTGGTCGCATTGCCGACACTGAAAAGGACGACGTTCAGATCATTCGCAGTGAACGTCTCGTTGCCGAGAAAGCGGATCGGCTTGGTAACGAGATCGGCACGTAGCTCGTCGATCGACGCCAGTACCTCTTCCACGGTGTCACCGAAAAACGTGCCACGCCCAGCTACCCAGGGCGCGAACTCGGTCTCGACGGCCTGCTGCCGGGCGCGGTAGCGCTCTTGCATGATCTCGTGCGGGGACTTCACTGGGTCCACCACAGAGTCGAGTACCCACCTGTCGACGCGGCCGGGGAAGGTCCGCGCCAGCTCACGTCCAAGCGCCGTTCCCTGTGAGACCCCGAGATAGCTCCACTTCTCCGCCCCGAGCAATTGTCGAACGAGGTCGAGGTCGCGAACGGTCTGCCAGTAGGTGATAAAGGGCGCGGTCGATGTGCCGTCGACCGTTCGGGCCGCCCCATCGAGGCAACTCGCGGTCCATCGCCTCGCCTCTTCGAGTTGACGATCGGTCGACCGGTCGGACGTGTCGAGAATGTCGTAGCTGTCCCCCGTACCGCTACTGAGGAGGACCGGATCGCCCGAGGCCTCCGGATCGCATGACTGTGCAGTCGACGACGTCGCCGTGCCGCGCGCGTCGAAACCGATCACGTTGAACGACGCCCGCAACTCGGGCATTCCACCCGAGAAGACGTGGGGGTCGAGGAGAGAACCGGCGCCGGCGCCGCCTGAACTCGTCAGGAGCGGAACCGCTTCGGGATTCCTGCTGGGAAGCCGCGAAATCCAGAAGCTGGCTTCACGACCATTGCCGATATGTGCCCAGTCGAGTGGCGTACGGACCCGAGCACATTCCAAACCCGACAACAACACCGCACGCACGGCCGCATCCCCATCACCAGCGGTCCCGTGCTCGACAACATCCGCTGGACACGGATGCCAGGCAAGTTTCTGACCAACGAACCGCGCATCCCCCGATTCAAATGCGGACATCGGACTCGCAGCAGCACCGATGCTGCCTGAGCACCCCAAGAACACCACCGATGCGATTATGGCGATCCGCCTGGCCCATCCCCAAAACACCGTGCGCACGACACGTCCTCCCCGAATGAATGGTCCTCGCACGCTGATCAGCGTGCGGCCCTACCCCACACTGCATGGCGGCCCCATACCCGTTGGGGTATGGGGCCGCCATGCAGTCCTCAGCGAGTTGTGTGGACGATCAGCACATCCGACGTCGACTTACGTGCGGCGTCGGACGGCACGGAACCGAGGAGACGGCCCGTCAACGTGTTGAGACCTCGGTTACCGATCACGAGAAGGTCCGCTTTCGTCTCGTCGACCAACTCGAGAAGCGACTCCACCGGGGCACCGACGACTGCCCGCTCGTCGACTTCCGTCACGCCGGCACCATGCGCACGCTCCCTTGCTCGACGCAGGATGTCGTACGTCGGTGCGGATCCGGTGATCTGGTAAGCCTCGTCCTTCAACGCGTCTGCCGCCTTACCCACGTCCTTGGGATCGGCCGGGTAGTACGCGCAGGCGATGATCAGTTTCGCTCCCGCATCCCCCGCGATGGCAGCGGCCTTCTCGACGGCCCGTAATGACGATTCGGAGCCATCGGTTCCGACGACAACGGTCCGGTAGGCGCTCATTCATTCCTCCAATAGTGCGGACGGTCAACAGACCGCGGGCACGCACCGCCGATGCGTGAACCCGTCAGCCACTCTGCTGACACTAGCGGTAACAGTCGATCGTGGGGTGCTTTTGCTGTACGCGCCACACATCTTGTCACTGAGAGAAGTGTTTCACCGCGACCGCCCGTAGCGGGGCCCGAACAGGCCCTTGGGAAAGACTCCTGCGCCGACGATCGTGTCTCGCCACGGTATCGCCAACTCCAACAGACGATCCACCCCGTCCTCCCCGAGGTTCGCCCAAGGCGCGCACGCCAGTTCGTCGGTCAGATCCTCGACCACCTCACGCAATTCGGTCCCTTCACCAGTGAGCGTTCCGTCACTGCCGATCAGTTCCCGATCCTGTAGGTCGGCTACTGCGACGTCCCATTGTTTCTGCGACCATCCCCGACGAGTTCGCGCGTACTTCTTCTCGAACCCGATCCCGGTCGCCGTGTGCGTGATGAGTGCTTCGAGTCCGCTGAGTCCAGCGGTCTGCACAGCAGCAATGTGACCGTCGCCCCGGTACTCACGCAAAAGCGTCAAAGCGTGCCAGAAGGCGATATGCGGCGAGTCCGGCCAGTCGAGATCGGCGTGACCCGCATACAGTGGACGACCTTCCGGCCCCGGGATTCCGTCTACCGCGATGGCCAACAGCTGTGCGGCCTCGGTCATTTCCGGCGAGGACGTGACTTCGTCGCCGAGCAGCCGAACGTATGCCTCCCCGACGGCTGTGAATCGTGCTGCGACCACATCGCGCGGCGAGGCCAGCTCCCACGCCTTCGGAATCACTGTTGCGACGAGCTCGGGCTCGAAGTTGTAGAACACCGACGTCACCACCCCGGCACCTACCGCACCCATCGGCGCAGACCGTCCCGCAAAGTAGGTCATCCGGCCCGTTTCGAGACCTACCTCACCGAAACGCGAATCGGCCTCCGGCACGAAATAGCTCACGGCATGTAGAAGCTCCATCGACCGGGCGGCACGCCCCGCACTCTGCGCATCCATATCGCAGACCGTACCGCCCGTACCGATCACCCCTATGTCAGCCCAGCCGCGTCCATCCCGCGCAATTCCTTTTTCAGATCGGCGATCTCGTCGCGTAACCGGCCGGCCAACTCGAATTGAAGCTCGCGTGCGGCGTTCATCATCTGGTCAGTGAGTTGCTCCACGAGGTCGGCCAGTTCGGCCCTCGGCATCGACTTGGTGTCGCGCCCTTCGTACACACCAGCACTGACCGCCCGTCCTGCCTCACCCTGTGCGCGACGACCACGCGACGCGTTGCGGCCGGAACCACCTACCTCCACTCCTGCCGCCGTGTCGTCCGCTTCCTCGTACACCTGATCGAGAATGTCGGCGATCTTCTTACGCAGCGGTTTCGGATCGACGCCCATTTCGGTGTTGTAGGCGATCTGCTTCTCGCGGCGCCGCTCGGTCTCCTCGATCGCATGCTGCATCGAGTCGGTGATCTTGTCCGCGTACATGTGTACCTGACCGGAGACGTTTCGCGCTGCACGGCCGATGGTCTGAATGAGACTGGTCGAACTCCGCAAGAAGCCTTCCTTGTCTGCGTCGAGAATGGCTACCAAAGACACCTCGGGTAGGTCCAACCCCTCGCGGAGGAGGTTGATACCGACCAGCACGTCGTATTCGCCCAAGCGGAGTTGACGCAGCAACTCGACGCGACGCAACGTATCGATGTCCGAGTGCAGGTACCGCACCCGAATTCCGAGCTCGAGCAGATAATCGGTGAGGTCTTCGGCCATCTTCTTGGTGAGCGTGGTGACGAGGACCCTTTCGTCCTTGTCGGCCCGTTCCCGGATCTCGTGCACCAGATCGTCGATCTGCCCCTTGGTGGGCTTGACCACCACCTCGGGATCCACAAGCCCGGTCGGACGGATGACCTGCTCCACGAATTCGCCGCCGGCCTGCCCCAACTCGTACTTACCAGGCGTTGCCGAAAGATACACGGTCTGTCCGATCCGCCCCGCGAATTCCTCCCACGTGAGGGGGCGGTTGTCGGTTGCGGACGGCAGCCGGAATCCGAACTCGACGAGATTGCGCTTACGCGACATGTCCCCCTCGTACATCGCGCCGATCTGGGGGACCGTCACGTGGGACTCGTCGATCACGAGGAGGAAATCCTCCGGGAAGTAATCGATGAGCGTGGCGGGTGCAGACCCTGCCGACCGCCCATCGATGTGACGTGAGTAGTTCTCGATCCCCGAGCAGAATCCGACCTGTTTGATCATCTCGAGGTCGTATTGTGTGCGCATCCGCAATCGTTGCGCCTCGAGCAGTTTCCCCTTGTTCTCGAGGTCGGCGAGCCGCTCGTCGAGTTCCGCTTCGATGTCCTTGACCGCCCGCTCCATACGCTCAGGGCCTGCCACATAGTGCGTGGCCGGGAAGATTCGCAACGAATCGACCTGGCGGACGACGTCACCGGTCAGCGGATGAAGATAGTAGAGCGCCTCGATCTCGTCACCGAAGAACTCGATCCGCACTGCCAGTTCCTCGTAGGAGGGGATGATCTCGACGGTGTCACCGCGCACCCGGAACGATCCGCGGGTGAACGCCATGTCGTTGCGGTTGTACTGGACGTCCACCAGGAGACGCAGCAACGCGTCGCGAGGCACCTCGACACCGACCTCGAGTTCGATGGATCGATCTAGATAGGACTGCGGGGTGCCGAGACCGTAGATGCACGACACCGATGCCACCACGACGACGTCTCGCCGAGACAGCAGGCTGGACGTGGCAGAGTGCCGCAGACGTTCCACGTCGTCGTTGATCGAAGAGTCCTTCTCGATGTACGTGTCCGTCTGCGCGATGTACGCCTCGGGCTGGTAGTAGTCGTAGTAGGAGACGAAGTACTCGACCGCATTGTTGGGCAGCATGTCACGAAGTTCGTTGGCCAACTGGGCGGCCAGCGTCTTGTTCGGCGCCATGACCAGCGTGGGACGCTGCACCTTCTCGATCAGCCACGCGGTGGTGGCCGATTTTCCGGTGCCGGTCGCCCCCAGGAGAACGACATCCTTCTCCCCCGCCGCGATCCGCTTCTCGAGATCTGCGATGGCCGTCGGCTGATCACCCGCCGGAACATGATCGCTCACGACCTCGAAGCGGCCCGTCGTCCGTTCGATCTCACCGACCGGACGAAACTCTGAATGCGCAACCACTGGGTGTTCGGATGCAAACGCCATGCAGCCAGGGTATGCCCGCACACCGACACGTGCCGCGCTCACGTGATGTCCACCACCGCTCTGCCGGTAGGTTTCACCCATGGACGGATCGCCTACACACATCCATCCGCCGAAAATCGAGTACTTCGACCTGGCGGAGCACACCAACACCGATCCGAAGGGATTCGTTCGGCCCGTACAGCACTTCCGCGTGGAACCATGGGGGCTGTACATGGCGCGCACCGCCGACCACCGGCAGTTCCACTACCTCGAATCGTGGCTGCTACCCGACCTCGGACTGCGCGCGTCGATCTTCCACTACCACCCCTACCACGCGCGCGATCAAGATCATTACGTCGACATCGGGACGTTCACCCGTGGCGACACCGTGTGGACATCCGAAGACCACTACCTCGATCTGGTGGTGCGGACCGGACGCGATACCGAATTACTCGATGTGGACGAACTTCTCGCTGCCTCCCGGCAGGGAGTCCTCGACGAGGCCGCCGCCGAACGTGCGTTCCACACCGCCGTCCGCGCTGTCGACGGCATAGCCGCGCACGATCACGACCTCGACGCATGGTTGGCCTCTGTAGGCATGCCGGTCAGCTGGCGTTGATACTCCACCCCGTTCTGTCCGCCCATTCGTGAGCACGGTGGAAGGCGTCGTCGAACCAGGGCGCCTTCACATCGGAGTAGGTTGCGATGGCATCCGCATACTTTGCATGAGTGGCAGCAGCCGTAGCCGCGCGTCTCTTCAGTGCCAGATACTCCCCCTGGGCTGCATCGTCGGCTCGCAACCAATCACGGAACAACAGCGCGAACTGCTGCCCCGGCCAACCGTCGACCCGAATGTGAATGTGCACCGGGCGCCCCGGATCGGCGCCGCCGTGCACCCGCTTCTCCCAGACGGCCGGATCGGTTTCGCCGCCTACGTAGCGCGGCTTGGGAACATCCGAGGTGACGTTCTCGATACGGGGAAAGCCGGCGTCAGCGAGCGGTGTCGCCAGCTCGTCGGCCACGGCCAGATTCGTGACAGTGATCTGCAGATCGATGACGTCCTTGGCATCGAGACCGACAACCGCAGTCGACCCGATGTGGTCGATCCGCAGGGCACGCTCGCCGCAGATCATCTTCAGCCGCCCGATCAGACGCGCAGCCTCATCCGGCCAGGCGGGATCGGCCGCAGCCAGTTTCGGTAGCGTACGCACCACGGCGCGAGTGCGAACGTTCTCCTCGAACGGCACGAGACGCTCCGTCCACAATGTGCGGATCTGTGGCTCCAGCGCGCCCGGCTCCCCACTGTTGTCGAGCCAGATATCCGCCGCCTTACGACGCTGATCGTCATCCGCCTGTGCCGCGATCCGCGCCCGAGCATCCGATTCGGGCATCCCCCGAGATTCGACCAGTCGGTGCACCCGCTCTTCCGCATCGACGTACACGACCGCCACCAGATTGAAGGCGGGCCCCATACCGCCTTCCACCAATAGCGGAATGTCCTGCACCACAACTGCGTCTGCCGGGGCCTCGTCGACCTTCTCGGCAGTCCGCTTCCCGACAAGTGGGTGCACGATCGAGTTCAGGGCGGTGCGCGATTCTTCGTCGGCAAACGCCAGAGCGGCAAGCGCAGGACGGTCCAGAGCCCCAGCCGAGTCGAGGATGCCGTCACCGAACCGATCGACGAGGGCAGCAAGGCCCGGACTTCCCTGCTCAACGACCTCGCGGGCGATCAGATCAGCGTCTACGATCACCGCGCCGAGTTCCGCGAGAACGTTCGATACCGTGGACTTACCTGCTCCTATGCCTCCGGTGAGGCCGACTCTCAACACGGAACCAGTGTCGCATTCCCCCGGAAGCCGCGGCGCTCAGGTAGTCCCATTTGGAACTCACCTGCCCCAAATACCACAAGAGCGCACTTCTGTCCGTTATGTTCAACGTAACGTACCAGGGCAGTACCTACGCTTCGAAAGGGACCTTATGCGCGCACTCAGCCGACAGACTGGTCGACACCGCCTCGGCATGGCCGGCGGCGTGCATTGCATCGAAATCCCTCAGGTGGCCGTCGCACTGACCGAACACCGCCGCACCTGGCTGACGGCACTCATCGGCCAAGGACGTCACAGCTTCACCGCGATCCGTAAGCGCACGTCCGACGTCTCGGCACACTGGATTCCGGTCGTCGCCAACTAGAGAACGACCCTCCTCTTCACCCAAACGCTCCGGCCTGCGGCCGGAGCGTTTGTGCATCCGAGTTGCGTCTCGTCGGATCGTCCCGAACAAAAGGGGCCCCGTCACCGATGGTGACGGGGCCCCTTTCTACCTGATCTGGTCAGGCGTACGTGCTATGCGTTGCCGGACAGCTTCTCACGCAGTGCTGCCAACTGTGCATCGCTCGCCAGCGATCCGCCGGTGGAAGCGGACTCGGTTGCGGAACCGGTCGACGCAGGAGCGTCGGCATCTCCGGAACCGGACTCGGACGAGTAGCCGGCGGCAGCGGTGGCAGCCTCGGCAGCCTCGTCTGCGGCAGTCTTCTCCATCTGAGCTGTGTGCATCTTGTGGCGACGCTCGGCCTCGGCGTAGCGGTTCTCCCACTCTTCACGCTGCGCGTCGAAGCCCTCGAGCCATTCGTTGGTCTCGGCGTCGAAGCCCTCGGGGAAGATGTAGTTGCCCTGCTCGTCGTAGCTGTCGGCCATGCCGTACTTGGACGGATCGAACTCGGCGTTGTAGTCCTCGTTGGCCTGCTTCAGCGACAGCGAGATACGACGACGGTCGAGGTCGATGTCGATGACCTTGACGAGCGCATCGTCGCCGACGCCGACAACCTGGTCCGGAACCTCGACGTGGCGCTCGGCCAGCTCGGAGATGTGGACGAGGCCTTCGATTCCCTCTTCGACGCGCACGAACGCACCGAACGGAACCAGCTTGGTGACCTTGCCGGGCACGATCTGGCCGATGGCGTGCGTGCGGGCGAACTGACGCCACGGATCTTCCTGCGTTGCCTTGAGCGACAGGGAGACGCGCTCGCGGTCGAGGTCGACGTCGAGAACCTCGACGGTGACCTCGGTGCCGACCTCGACAACCTCGGACGGATGATCGATGTGCTTCCAGGACAGCTCGGAGACGTGAACGAGGCCGTCGACGCCGCCGAGGTCCACGAAGGCACCGAAGTTGACGATCGAGGACACGACGCCCTTGCGGACCTGGCCCTTCTGGAGCTGGTGCAGGAACTCGCTGCGAACCTCGGACTGCGTCTGCTCGAGCCATGCACGACGGGAGAGAACGACGTTGTTGCGGTTCTTGTCGAGCTCGATGATCTTGGCCTCGATCTCCTTGCCGACGTACGGCTGGAGATCGCGCACGCGACGCATCTCGACGAGCGAGGCAGGCAGGAAGCCGCGGAGTCCGATGTCGAGGATGAGGCCACCCTTGACGACCTCGATGACGGTGCCCTTGACGGCCTCGTCCTTCTCCTTGAGCTCCTCGATGGTGCCCCAGGCACGCTCGTACTGAGCACGCTTCTTCGACAGAATCAGTCGACCTTCTTTGTCCTCCTTGGTGAGGACGAGAGCTTCGACCTCATCGCCCACGGAGACGACCTCGTTGGGGTCGACGTCGTGCTTGATGGAGAGCTCACGGGAAGGGATGACGCCTTCGGTTTTGTAACCGATGTCGAGCAGAACCTCGTCGCGATCGACCTTGACGATGGTTCCTTCGACGATGTCGCCATCGTTGAAGTACTTGATCGTGGCGTCGATGGCGGCGAGAAAGTCCTCGGCGGAGCCGATGTCGTTGACGGCTACCTGCGGCGAGGTCACGGTGGTGGAGGGCATGTGTTGAGTTGCTCCGGACGGGTTGTGGTCGGTTGATTAAGTTCTGTCGGACAAGCAATCCGAGTGCGCGACACATTCCCGGATAGGGAAATATCACGAATCGGGTCACGGCAAGCACACGAATGCACTCGCGTGCAATAGGCTACGCGCCCGGATGCTAGCTGGGCAAACCGGTCAGCCACTGCTTCGCTGCGAACGCCTACTGTGTCGATCATGGCCGACGCGACGCCCACCCCACCGACTCCGCCCAACGGACCCGACTCCGACGATCGTCATGCTGCGGCGATCGATGCCCTCGGAACCACCGGTGTGAGCAGAACCCCTGTCGACACTGCCGCGAGCGAACGCGCCAGCCGAGCGTGGTGGGACGCCGACGCGGACGATTACCACCGCACGCACGGCGCGTTTCTCGGCGTCGATTCAGCTGCCGGCGAGTTCGTATGGTGCCCCGAGGGCCTCCACGAAGGCGATCACCATCTTCTCGGTGACGTATCCGGCAAGGACGTCCTCGAGGTGGGCTGCGGATCGGCGCCGTGCGCGCGGTGGCTCGTCGGGCAAGGCGCACGGGTCGTCGGACTCGATATTTCCATGCAGATGCTCGCCCGCGGCCTCGACGCCATGCAGTCAGGTGGCGCGCCTGTACCGCTGGTGCAGGCCGGAGCCGAGTCACTCCCCTTTGCCGACGCGAGTTTCGACGTTGCATGTTCGGCATTTGGCGCTGTTCCGTTTGTGGCGGATTCCGCGCGGGTGATGCGAGAGGTCGAGCGAGTTCTACGACCGGGCGGAAAGTGGGTGTTCGCCGTCAATCATCCGATCCGGTGGATCTTTCTCGACGACCCCGGCCCCCGTGGACTGACTGCGACGCTCCCCTACTTCGACCGGACGCCGTATGTGGAAACCGACGACACCGGGGTCCCCACCTACGTCGAGCACCATCGGACGATCGGTGATCGCGTCCGCGAGATCGTTGCCGCGGGACTCGAGGTTCGCGACATCATCGAACCCGAGTGGCCCGAATGGCTCGATCGAGAATGGGGGCAATGGAGCCCACTTCGCGGACATCTCTTCCCCGGTACCGCGATCTTCAGCTGTGTGAAACCCGCATAGTCGCGAACGACCTAGAGCAGATTCGACAGGAACGCCTTCGTACGATCGTGCTGGGGATTCGACAGCACCTCGCGAGGGTTGCCTGATTCCACCACCACGCCACCGTCCATGAACACGAGTTCGTCCGCGACCTCGCGAGCGAAACCCATCTCGTGGGTGACGACCACCATCGTCATGCCGTTCTTCGCCAAGTCCTTCATCACGCCGAGCACCTCGCCCACGAGTTCGGGGTCCAGAGCGGACGTCGGCTCGTCGAACAGCATCAACTTCGGGTCCATCGCCAGTGCACGCGCAATCGCGACTCGCTGCTGTTGGCCCCCGGACAGCTGGGCCGGGTAGGCATCGGCCTTGTCCGTGAGCCCCACCTGCTCGAGCAACTCCCGCGCCCGCGCAACAGCCTTCGTCTTGCCGATCTTCTTGACCTGCATCGGCGCCTCGATCACATTCTCGAGCGCCGTGCGGTGCGGGAACAGGTTGAAGTGCTGAAACACCATGCCGATGTCGCGGCGCTGTTTCGCAGCCTCCTTGGGGTGCATTTCGTGGAGTTTGCCGCCCTTCTCGCGGTACCCGACGAGATCGCCGTCCACATAGAGCCGGCCGGCGTTCACCTGTTCGAGGTGGTTGATGCAGCGCAGGAAGGTCGACTTTCCGGAGCCGGACGGACCGACCAGGCACAGCACCTTGCCCTTGTCGATTTCCAGGGTGATCCCCTTGAGCACTTCCAGGGCGCCGAAGTTCTTGCAGACCTGATCGGCCTTGATCATCGGTGTCATTTCAGTTCCCGTCCATGTCCCTCGGGCGAACCATCGGCTTCGGTGTCGACGACCACTGGTTTGCCCTGCGCGGACGCCAACTTCCGCAGTTGCCGCGCCGTCAGTTTCCGGCTCGCTCCCTTGGAAAAATACCGCTCGAGGTAGTACTGGCCGACCATGAGAATGCTGGTGATCGCCAGATACCAGGTGGCAGCTACCAACAACAGCGGAATCGGCTGGAAGTTGGCACCCGAGATGTCCACGACGCGACCGTAGAGGTCGAGGGTGTAGGGAACCGCAGCGACGAGGGATGTGGTTTTGAGCATTCCGATCAACTCGTTGCCCGTGGGCGGGATGATGACGCGCATCGCCTGTGGCAAGACCGTGCGCCGCATCGTCTGACCCCAGGTCATTCCCAGTGCGATCGATGCCTCCGTCTGCCCTTCGTTGACCGAGTTGATTCCCGCGCGCACGATCTCCGACATGTACGCGGCCTCGTTCAGCGCCAGACCGATGACGGCGAAGAGAAACGCCGCGCTGATGCCCTGCAGTTCGATGTGGACGAATTGATGTACGAACGGAATTCCGAGGTCCAGTTGCTTGTAGATCGACGGAAACAGACCCCAGAACACCAATTGCACGTATACCGGGGTGCCCCGGAACACCCACAGATAGGTCCAGGCGCTGACTTTGAGAACGGGGTTCGGTGACAGCCGCATCACCGCGAGAATCACACCGAGGACAATGGCGATGGACATGGCCAGAACGGTCAGCTGGATCGTCTTCCACACACCGGCCCAGACTCGGGTGTCGAACAGGTATCTCCCGTAGGTGTCCCAGCGGTATGCCTCGTTGGTGGCCGCGCCGTACACGAACAGCCCGAACAGAATCAGGACCACGGCTGCCGCGATCCAGCGGCCCGGCCGTTTCAGTGGAACAGCTTCGATCGGAGCGGGCGTGGACGACGCCAAAGTCTTCTCCATTTCACTCACGCGGCGGCGCTCAGCTCGTCGCGCCGTTGATCTGCGATGTCGCGATGACACCCACCTCCACGCCCCAGTTCTCGGCAATGGTCTGGTAGGTACCGTCGTCGATCAGGTGTTGCAAAGCCTGCTGCAGAGCAGGCCCGAGCGGCGAACCCTTGGCAATCGGCCACCCGTACGGTGCGGCATCGAGAATCGGGCCGGCCTCTTCGAGTGCGCCGTTGCTCCGCTCGATCGCGAACGCGGTGACGGGAGAGTCCGCCGACATCGCGTCGACCCTTCCCAAGGCAACCGCATTGGCTGCGCCATCCTGACTTTCGAACTTCAGGATCTCGATGGGCGGCTTTCCTTCGGCAACGCACGCCGCGCTCTTCGTCGGAACATCCTCGATGTCCGAGATCGTGGTGGTCTGCACGGACACCCGCAGGCCACAGGCGTTCCCGGGGTCGACGGACCCACCTGACTGCTGAGCCCATTGAATACCAGCGCTGAAGTACGTCACGAAGTCCACCGACTCTTCCCGTTCCTTCGTATCCGTGAACGAGGACATGCCCATGTCGTAGGTGCCGGCCCTGACCGCGGGAATGATCCGTGCAAAGTCGGCCTCGCGGTACTCCGGTGTCACGCCGAGCACATCACCGACTGCGTTCAAAAGGTCGACGTCGAACCCGATGATCTCTCCGCTCGGGTCCTTGAACTCGTTGGGTGAGTACGGAACGTTGACGCCGACGACGAGCTGCCCGGACTCCTGGTTCTTCTGCGGCAGTTGCGCAGCAATGGCGTCGACCTTCCCGACGTTCACCTCTACATACTCGTCACCGGACGGCGGCCCGGTCCCCTCGGTGTTGGTCGTGCACCCCGCCAGCAGCACCGCACCGACACCGATGAGGGCGAGCGCCACCCGGACTCCGCGGCCCGAGGCGACGGCGTTTCGACCAGACACTGGTGGTCCTCCATGGATCGTGTTCGTACCGAATCGACTGGCATCGGAAACCGCGGAAATCCCGATTTTGTCGAACGGTAGGTTACGGCACGGCGAACCGCGGTGATAATCGCGGAAAGGCTGTCGACTCGTCGGAGGATGCGGGATCAACGCCGCTGGGTCCGGGCCAGCACCGTCTCGGTGAATTCGCTCGTCGACGCGAGCCCACCCAGGTCCGCAGTCGCGACGCCGGCCGAGATGGTGGCCTCCACCGCGTGGGTGATCCGTTGCGCGGCGGACACGAGAGTTCGGTCCTCGTTCTTGTCGCCGAGCCACTCGAGCAGCATTGCCGCCGACAGGAAGAGTGCGGTGGGGTTGGCCCTGTTGTGACCGGCGATGTCGGGGGCGGCACCGTGCGCCGCCTGAGCCATCGCTTTGGTTTCCGACGCGTTCACCGAGGGCGCCGTCCCGAGCGAACCGGACAGTTCCGCCGTGAGGTCGGAGAGGATGTCACCGAACATGTTCTCCGTCACGACGACGTCGAAGTCCGCACCACGGCGGACGAGCAGCGCGGTCATCGCGTCCACGTGTTCGTCGTCGACCATCACATCGGGGTACTGCTCCCCCACTTCCGCACACACGTCTCTGAAGAGACCGGTCGTCATGGAGAGCACGTTGGCCTTGTGAACGATCGTGACGTGCTTTCGTCGGCTGCGCGCAAGCGTGAACGCTGCGTGGGCGATTCGTTCGCACGCGCGACGAGTCACCACACCCACGGCCAGCGCCACGTCCGGGGTGGGCATGAATTCTCCGCTGCCAAGGAACATGTTGCGGTCCGCGTACAAGCCTTCGGTGTTCTCCCGCACGATCACGAGATCCATCCCGGGCACCGTCGCCACCACCCCGCTGAGCGTCCTGGCGGGGCGGATGTTGGCGAACAGATCGAATCGCTTGCGAATCACGCCCCCGGGAGTGAGCTGACCCCGAAACGGTGCCGGATACGAGGCATTGTCATGTGGGCCGAGAATCCACCCGTCGAGTCCGTCGAGAGCGTCGAGGGTGCCGTCGGGAATAGGCGTTCCGTGGGAATCGATGGCGTCGCGCCCGAGCGGCAACGGCACCCAATCCACCGATCCACCTGCAGCCGCCAGCGCCGCAGAGACGACCTGCTGCGTAGCAGGAACGATTTCGTGGCCGATGCCGTCGCCTGCCATCAATCCGATGCGGACGGCGCTTACACTGTTGTCGGTCATTGCGCGGGTATCGCTCATGAGGCCATCATTACTCACCATGGTCCAGTCGGTGGAACTGCTCCTCGACCCGCACCTCGACCGTGCCGTGCGTGCCGAATGGCAGACGCTGTGGGATGCCGGAATGCCGAGCCTGCGCCGCATCACTGCCGAATCGAACCGTCCGCACATCACCTTGTTCGTCGCGCGCAGCATTCCGCCCGAAGTAGACGAAGCCCTCACCAACACTGTGAGTGCACCGTCATTTCCGATCCGGTTGGGTGGGCACCTGGTCTTCGGAAGCAAGCACGTCACCTTGGCCCGGTCGGTGCTGCCCAGTCGTTCACTGCTCACCCTGCACCGACGGGTGTGGGAGGTTGCGTCGCACGGCCTGGACGTGCCATCACACATCGAGCCGGGCCGCTGGACCCCGCACGTGAGCTTGAGCCGTCGACTCCCGTCAGCCGATCTCGGCACGGCGGTGAGCATCCTCGACGGCGCGGATCTCTCCGGTCACGGAACAGCGCTCCGCAGATGGGACGGCGACGACAAACGCGAATGGACCCTGACCCTTCCCCCGTGACCCGTCCACTCCCTCGGGTCGGGAAGAATCGGGCACCGATCAGCGTTGACATGACCAACGTGCACACCGACGAAAGGACCCCCGTGGCCATTCAGACCCTGACACAGCAAAACTTCGACGAGGTCGTGACCAGCAGCGACGTGGTTCTGGTCGACTTCTGGGCCTCGTGGTGTGGCCCCTGCCGCAGCTTTGCCCCCACCTTCGAGGCCTCCGCCGAGCAGCACCCGGACGTGGTACACGGCAAGGTCGACACCGAAGCAGAGCAGGGCATTGCCGCTGCCGCCCAGATCCGCTCCATCCCGACGATCATGGCGTTCCGTGAGGGCGTGCTCGTCTTCAACCAGGCCGGAGCGCTGCCCCCGGCCGCGCTCGAGGACCTCGTGACGCAGGTGAAGGGTCTCGATATGGACGAGGTACGCAAGCAGATCGCCGAGCAGGCGCCGGCCGCGAGCGACAACACCGAGCAGGCGCCAGCCGCGAGCGACAACACCGAGCAGGCGCCAGCCACGGATTAGCGGCGGGAGCGGGGCCGGGGTTCAGTGCGCTGCGGCGTCCCAGCTCCGGCCGGCCCCGATCGACACATCCAACGGGACCGACAGCGAGATCGCGGACGCCATGTTGTCGCGCACGAGTTGCTCCACCCGGTCCCGCTCGCCCGACGCGACTTCGAGAACGAGCTCGTCATGCACCTGCAGCAGCATGCGTGAGCGCAGCTTCGCCTCTGTCAACGCCTTCTGCACGTTGATCATGGCGACCTTGATGATGTCGGCGGCAGTGCCCTGGATCGGCGCATTGAGGGCGGCCCGTTCGGCGACCTCGCGGCGCTGCCGGTTGTCGCTGTTGAGGTCCGGCAGGTAGCGCCGCCGCCCGTAGAGTGTGGAGGTGTAGCCATCTTTTCGGGCCTGCTCCACCACTTGGTGCAGGTAGTCCCGCACACCCCCAAACCGGGAGAAGTAGGCGTCCATCTGCGCTTTCGCCTCGTCGGTCGAGATCTTGAGCTGCGCCGCCAGCCCGTACGCACTGAGTCCGTAGGCGAGTCCGTAGGACATCGCCTTCACCCGGCGACGTAGTTCGGGGGTGACCTCCTCGATCGGCACACCGAATGCGCGAGCACCGACGAAGCTGTGCAGATCCTCACCGGTATTGAACGCCTCGATGAGCCCTTCGTCGCCGGAGACGTGCGCCATGATGCGCATTTCGATCTGGCTGTAGTCCGCGGTGAGCAGCGTGTCGAAGCCGTCACCCACCACGAATCCGTCACGGATCTGTCGTCCGGCGTCAGTTCGTACCGGAATGTTCTGCAAGTTCGGTTCGGTCGACGACAAACGCCCTGTGGCAGCCACCGTCTGATTGAAGGTGGTGTGAATTCGGCCGTCGTCGTCCACCGTCTTGAGCAGTCCATCGACGGTCACCTTGAGCCGAGTGGCATCACGGTGAGCGAGAAGGTGCTCGAGGAACGGGTGTGACGTCTTCTCGAACAGCCCCTGCAAGGCGTCGGCGTCGGTGGTGTAGCCGGTTTTCGTCTTCTTGGTCTTGGGCATCTCGAGTTCGTCGAACAACACGACTTGAAGTTGCTTGGGCGAACCGAGATTGATCTGCTTGCCGATCACCTCGTAGGCGGAGTCCGCAGCTGCGGCCACCTCGCCGACGAAACGACTCTGCAGGTCCTGCAGGTGATCGGTGTCGACGGCGATGCCGGTGGCCTCGAGGTCTGCCAGTACATCGAGCAGGGGCAGCTCCATCTCGGTGAGCAACCCCAGAGATTCGATGTTCTCGAGTTCGGTGTCGAGCGCTGCTGCGAGATCGACCACCGCGCAGGCACTGAGAATCTCCGATTCCGCCGCTGCCGCGTCGAGCTGATCGGTGTCGTCGAGCAACGACAGCTGGGCATCACCGGAGTCCTCCGCCCGCAGTTCACGGCGCAGATACCGGAGGGACAGGTCATCCAAGTTGAATGAACGCTGACCGGGCCGAACCAGGTAGGCAGCCAGAGCGGTGTCGCTGGTCAGCCCGCCCAAGGTCCAGCCACGTCCGCGGAGCGCGTGCATCGCCCACTTCGCCTCGTGCAGCGCCTTCGGCTGGCCTGCGTCGGCGAGCCACGCGCCGAGCGCCTTCTCGTCCTCCGGGGTCAACGCTGCGGTGGTCACGTACCCCCCTTCGCCGTCGGAGGCCGCGATCGCGATTGCCGTGACGTCACCGCCGTACGGCCTTCGGGTTCCGACGACTGACAGTCCGTGGCGTTCGCCCGTCGACGCGTGCTCGGTCAGCCAAGCGGAAAGTTCACCCGGATCGATCACGCCTCCGCGAACCTCGAAACCTTCCTCGGCTTCCGGTTCGGCGGACTCGAGGGTGGCGAACAGTCGATCGCGCAGCACCTTGAACTCAAGGTCGTCGAACAACGCGTGAATCGCCTCACGATCCCACGCTGCGAGCGCGAGTTGATCAGGTGTGTAGGGCAATCCGACGTCGCGGACCATCTCGGTGAGTTCGCGGTTGAGCAGCACGTTCGCAAGGTTGTCTCGAAGCGCGTCGCCGACCTTGCCGCGAACCTTGTCGACGTTGTCGACGAGCCCGGCCAGGGTTCCGTATTCGCGGATCCACTTGGTAGCTGTTTTCTCGCCGACGCCCGGGATGCCGGGCAGGTTGTCGCTCGGGTCACCTCGCAGTGCCGCGAAGTCGGGATACTGGGCGGGAGTGAGGCCGTACTTCTCCTCCACCGCCGTCGGGGTGAACCGGGTGAGCTCCGAAACTCCGCGCTTCGGATACAGCACGGTCACATCGTCGGTCACCAACTGAAGTGAGTCACGATCGCCCGTCACGACGAGCACCCGGTATCCCAGAGCCTGCGCTTGTGTGGTCAGGGTTGCGATGACGTCGTCGGCCTCGAACCCCTCCACCGCCATCACGGGGATACCCATGGCACCGAGCACGTCCTTGGTGATGTCCACCTGGCCCTTGAACTCGTCCGGTGCCTTGCTGCGGTTCGCCTTGTACTCGGGGAACTTGTCCGCGCGAAATGTCTGGCGAGACACGTCGAACGCCGCCGCCAAGTGGGTGGGCTTCTCGTCGCGCAGCAGGTTGATCAGCATCGACGTGAAGCCGTATACAGCGTTGGTGGCCTGGCCGGTATTGGTCTTGAAGTTCTCGGCAGGCAGGGCGTAGAAGGCACGAAACGCCAGCGAATGCCCGTCGAGGAGCATCAGCGTGGGGCGTTCGTTCTCCGATCCCGAGGTCGCAGAGACAGTGGACGAAGGTGTCGTTGCGGGGCTCACGGTTGCCCAGTCTAGGGATGCGTCCCGACAACGTGACCGGGCGCTGCGCAAACCCCCGGCAGGGTTACTCGGTGGATTCGTCACCCAGCGTTTCCAGCACCACCTCGGCCACTGCCTTCATGCTCGAACGACGATCCATTGCCGCGCGCTGAATCCAGCGAAATGCCTCCGGTTCGGTGAGGTTCTGGGACGTCATCAGCACACCCTTGGCGCGCTCGATGACCTTCCGCGCGTCGAGCCGACCCGACAGATCGGACACTTCCTTTTCGAGAGCGGTGATCTCCTTGAACCGGCTGGCCGCCAGTTCCACGGCCGGAATCAGGTCCGTGATCGAAAACGGCTTGACGAGGTACGCCATCGCACCGGCGTCACGGGCGCGTTCGACGAGTTCGCGCTGACTGAACGCGGTGAGAATCACCACCGGCGCAATCCGTTTGGCAGCGATTTCCGATGCGGCGTCGATACCGTCGCGGCGTGGCATCTTCACATCCATGATGATGAAATCCGGCTTCAACTCGACGGCCAGATCGACCGCCACCTGGCCGTCACCTGCCTGCCCCACGACGTCGTATCCCTCTTCGCGAAGCATTTCGACGAGATCGAGACGGATCAGAGCTTCGTCCTCGGCCACGACAACCCTTCGCGGACGCGCAGCGTCCCCTTCCGACCGGCGCGATGCGTCCCCATCCGAGGGACGCGACACACCTTGTGGTTCGGGAGCACTCATGACCACCACTCTCGTCTAGACGACTGCCCAAGGAACTGGGAATGAACGTTAGGAGGGTACCGGTGGTTGACTCTACGGAACGATCTTCTACAGTTGTACTCCGCAAGACGCCCTCGTATCCCAATTGGCAGAGGAAACGGATTCAAAACCCGTACAGTGTGAGTTCGAGTCTCACCGAGGGCACCACGAGTTCTTCCCTTTCATCACAGGTCAGCGAGCGGACAGCGCGTAACCTGACACCATGAGCTTCCAGGGATTCCCCGAGGCCGCCCTCGACTTCTACGACGACCTCGAGATGGACAACACCAAAGCGTTCTGGGAAGCCCACAAGGACACCTATCGGACCGCGATCGCGGGGCCGATGCGTGAGCTGGCCGATGCCCTCGCCGACGATTTCGGGACCGCGAAGATCTTCCGTCCATACCGCGACGTCCGGTTCGCCAAGGACAAGACGCCGTACAAGACCCATCAGGGCGCATTTGTCGGTGTCGGACCGGCGACCGGCTACTACGTGGAGCTGGGTGCGCCGGGGGTCCGAGTCGGCGCCGGGTTCTACGACGCCTCAGCAGACTGCCTCGCCGCCATCCGCGCGGCAATCGACCACAAACTGTACGGACCCGAGTTGGCGACCATCGTCGCAGGTCTACGCCATGACGATTGGGAGATCGGCGGACACCGACTCAAGACGTCACCGCGTGGCTGGCCCGCCGACCACCCACGGATCGACCTGCTCCGCCACAAATCGTTGACGGCGATGCGCAGCTACGGCTTCGACCGGATCATCCACACACCCGACCTCGTCGACCGGATCCGCGCCGACTGGCGCTCGGCGACACCGCTGGTCGACTGGATCGCACGGAACAGCACCGTCTGATCCCGTGGCACACAGACCGGGTGCCACGGGGCCCGGCGCCACAGAAACCAGTATCATGGGTGCACTACGCGGGGAATCGAATTCGGGGATCGAGCACGGAGGTCGGCAATGGATATCGGCACCGTCACATTCACCTATGACGGCCGAGTGGCCCTACACTTCCAGCGGGCCCTGTCGCACCCACCCGAAAAGGTGTGGGCCGTCATCACGGAGCCGCAGTACTTGCAGCACTGGTTTCCTGCCGAGGTCCGGTTGGATGTCGAGCCTGGCAGCGAGTTGATCTTCCACGTCACCGGCGAGCAGGTCCGTCGGTACGGGTTGGCCGCCGATCACACGTCGACCGGAACCATGATCACCTTCCGGCGGGGCCAAATCTTGGAGTATCTGTGGGACGGCGAAACTCTGCACTGGGAGATCGCGCCGGACGGGCAAGGTGGGTCGTGGTTGACACTCACCCACACCGTCGAGGAAGAGGAGTCGGCGTACGCGCACGCTCCGGGCTGGCATGCCGGCCTGGAAGTGGTCGAAGCACAGTTGGCCGGCCGTGAGATCGACTGGTCGCCGTGGGATCGCGCAGACGAACTCGCATCGTCCGCCTACAGCCGGCCGGCCTGAGGTCTGGTGTTTCCTGCTCGACCTCTACCGCTCTTTCCGGGGGAAGTGCCGGATCAGACCTTCTTGAACCACGGTGGCCAACAGCTGACCTTCCAGCGAGAAGAATCGCCCGGTTGCCAATCCTCGTGACCCAGCCGCGACTGGCGACTCCGTGGCGTACAGCGCCCACTCGTCGTACCGGAACGGCCGATGGAACCAGATCGAGTGATTGACGGTCGCGGCGACGATGCGATCGAACCCCCACGACAAACCGTGAGTGGTGATGATCGAGTCGAGGACCGTGGTGTCGGACGAGTACGCCAGTGCCGCAGCATGTATCAGCTTCTCGTCCGGAAGCTCCCCGTCCGCTTTCATCCACACACGATTGTGGTTGAGCTTCTCCCCCGTGCCCTTCAGAATCCAGGCGGGATCGTTCGCATACCGCATGTCGATCGGCTTGAGCGCATCGACGAACATCTGCAACCGATCCTCGTACCCGAGCAGGTGATCGCCGATCGGCGGCAGCGTGTCCGGGAACGGAACGTCCGGGACGTCGACGGCATGCTCGAGGCCCTTGCCCCAATCTTGGAAGGCGGCGAGCATCACGAACAACTCCTCGCCTTCCTGCAGCGCGGTGACCTGACGGTTGGCGAATGCCCGCCCGTCACGATGGCGATCGACTCGATACTCGATGGGCTTCTTGACGTCGCCGCCACGAATGAAATGCGCGTTGAGGGCATGGACCGGTCGGCCCTCGCCCACCGTCCGTCCGGCGGCGACAAGCGCCTGAGAGACCAGCTGCCCACCGAACGTGCGACTTCCGACCTGCTCCGGGTGCTGTCCGACGAACACGTCCTCACCCGTCTGCTCGAGATCCAGCAGATCCAGCAGGGTCTCGAGATCGGACTTCGCCGTAGTTTCGCTCATCAGTGATCCTCTTCGCCGATACGGTGCACGTGAATCAGGTTGGTGGAGCCGACGGTGCCCGGCGGGGACCCCGCAACGATGACGACCAGGTCACCCTTGTTGTACCGACCGAGGCCGAGGAGCGCATGGTCGACCTGACGCACCATCGCGTCCGTGCTGGACACAGGATCGACAATGAACGTTTCGGTGCCCCACGTCAACGACAGCTGACTGCGAACCTCCGGCAGCGGGGTGAACGCGAGCAGCGGCAACGGGGTGTGCAGTCTCGCAAGACGGCGCACGGTGTCGCCCGACTGGGTGAAGGCCACCAGTGCCTTCGCATCCAACCGCTCACCGATGTCACGTGCGGCGTACGAGATGACACCACGCTTGGTGCGCGGCACGTGGGTCAGTGGGGGAACCCTGGTGGACTCGCCCTCCACGGCCTCCACGATGCGGGCCATCGTGCGGACCGTTTCCATCACGTACTTGCCGACTGACGTCTCTCCCGAGAGCATCACGGCGTCCGCACCGTCCAGTACCGCGTTCGCGACGTCGGATGCCTCTGCGCGAGTGGGACGCGAGTTCTCGATCATCGATTCGAGCATCTGGGTGGCCACGATGACCGGCTTGGCATTCTCACGGGCAATCTGAATCGCCCGCTTCTGGACCAGCGGAACCTCCTCGAGAGGCAATTCGACACCGAGGTCGCCACGCGCCACCATCACCGCATCGAAGGCCAGGACGATCGCCTCGAGATTGTCGATCGCTTCGGGCTTCTCGAGTTTCGCGATGACCGGGATCTTGCGGCCGACCCGCTCCATCACCTCGTGCACGAGTTCGATGTCGGCCGGCGAACGCACGAACGACAACGCGATGAAGTCGACGCCGAGATCGAGTGCGAATTCGAGATCCGCGATGTCCTTGTCCGACAGGGCAGGGACCGACACGTTCATACCGGGAAGTGACACACCCTTGTTGTTGCTGACCGGGCCGCCTTCGGTGACGCGGCAGACGACGTCGTTGCCGTCCACCTCGACGACGACCAGACCGACCTTGCCGTCGTCGACCAGCAGTCGGTCGCCCGGCTTCGCATCCTCTGCGAGTTGCTTGTACGTGGTGGACACACGATCGTGTGTGCCCTCGCATTCGTCCACGGTGATCCGCACGAGTTCACCGTTGGCCCATGTGGTTCGGCCCTCAGCGAACCGCCCGAGGCGGATTTTCGGTCCCTGCAAGTCGGCGAGAATACCGACGGCGTGACCGGTCGCGTCCGATGCTGCCCGAACGCGGTGGTAGTTCTCCTCGTGATCGGCGTGTTCGCCGTGTGAAAAATTGAGCCGGGCGACATTCATTCCACTCTCGACGAGTTCGCGAATGCGGTCACCGGTGGCGGTTGCAGGTCCCAGGGTGCATACGATCTTCGTCCGTCGGTTCACGCGCTCGAGCCTAGTCGCCACCGGAGTGCATCTCCATTCACACCCACCGCGGCAACCGACCGTGCGGAGGAAGCCTCAGTCCCTCAGGGGGCGCCCGTCCTTGTCCCGGACACTTCCGACGAGCATCATGATGCCGTCGATCAACGGCCAGATGGCGCCGAGCCCGCATGTCAACCAGGTGACCGCTATCTGCATGACTGCGATTCCCGGCTGATTCAGGTAGAAGCGGCCCGCTCCGAATGCTCCGAGCAGGAGTTCGAGAACGCCGGCAGTGACCTTGGATTTGTCCGAGTAGGGCTCGCCTGTTTGGGGATGGCGACCGAACGGTGCCATCGGATCCACATAACCACCCGGGATCGGTGAATACCCGGGCTGCCCGTAGCCCGGGTACGGCTGTCCCTGCGGCGGAAAGCCGGGCGTCTGCTGCCCGTACTGCTGCTGACCCAGAGTTGGGTCGGGAGTCCCGTAGACCGGTCCCGTCGCGTCGCCGGGCGACGGGTACGCGTCACCGGGCGACGGGTATGTGGGCGTGTTACCCCAACCCGGACCGTTGCCCACGCCCGAGTAAGTGTCCCAGCCTGGACCACTGCCGTTCGGGGTGGGATCGGACGCTCCCGGCCCCTGCGACGACAAGGACGCTTCCGCGGTGGCGTCGTAGTCGAAGGGCGAACCGAACTCGGGAGTGCCGCCATCGGCCTTGCCGACCGACTCGCCGGTATTCCTGTCGTTGTCGTCCGGATTTTTGGACGGATTCCCAGGTTCAGTCATCGCGCGTCATCCTTCTTCCCATCGACTTTATTGTCATCGACCTTGGTCGCGCCCGCAGACTTCTCTTTCTCACCCTGAACGACTGCGGTTGCCTTCGTGTCGGTGTCGGCCTTCGTGTCGGTGTCGGCCTTCGTGTCGGTGTCGGCCTTCGTGTCGGTGTCGGGCCTCGAATCGGTCGGTTGCAACTCGGCCGGATCCTCCCTGCCCTTCGTGGCGAACACGACATAGGCGACCGCACACAGGAACACGAGCGTGGAGGTGAAGGAGTTGATCCGAATACCCGCGATCATGCTGGCCGGGTCGCTGCGCATCAACTCCACCCAGAACCGCCCGGCACAGTAGCCCGCCACGTACAGAGCGAACAGACGTCCGTGGCCGATCTTGTAGCGCCGATCCACGACGACGAGGAGCACGACCACGAGCACGTTCCACAATGCTTCGTACAGAAATGTCGGGTGCACGACGAAAGCGACCGTGCCGTTGGACACGCCGTCGATCAGCCCCGGATCGACCTGCCCGGCATCATTGACGCGCTCGTAGATCTCGAGCCCCCACGGCACATCCGTTTCCCTGCCGTAGAGCTCCTGATTGAAGTAGTTGCCGAGACGGCCGACGGCCTGCGCAGCGAGAATTCCGGGGGCGATGGCGTCGCCGAGTGCCGGCAGCGGAATCCCCCGCCGTCGGCAACCGATCCACGCGCCGACAGCGCCCATGGCCACGGCACCCCAGATGCCGAGTCCGCCCTCCCACACCTTCAGTGCGTCGAGCGGGTCTTGACCTTCGCCGAAGTACTTCGGCCAGTCGGTCATGACGTGGTAGAGGCGGCCACCGATCAATCCGAACGGAACCGCCCACACCGCGATATCGAGAACGGTTCCCTTCTCACCGCCGCGGGCAACCCACCGACGGTCACCCCACACGATCGCGATGATGATGCCGACGATGATGCACAGAGCGTAGGCACGCAAAGCAAGAGGCCCGACATACCAAACGCCCTGCGGCGGGCTCGGAATGTATGCAAGAACGTCCACGGTCACGACGCCACGGTAGCCGAACGGACGCCTTCGGCAAGCTCCGACGTGAGCGATCGCACCGCGTCGAGGCCTTCGGCAGCAGCGCTGACCAGCGCAGATCCGACGATGACGGCGTCCGCATACGACGCGATCTCCGCGGCCTGTGCGCCCGAACGCACGCCGAGTCCCACGCCTACGGGGATGTCGGAATGGCTGCGAATCCGCGCGGTGAGTTCCGGTGCCATCGACGACACTGCGTCACGCGCGCCGGTGACGCCCATGGTGGACGCGGCGTAGACGAAACCGCTGCTCGCTTCGAGCGTCATGGCAAGACGTTCCTCCGTGGACGACGGCGCCACCAGGAAGATTCGATCGAGGTGATGCTCATCGGAGGCTGTCATCCACTGGCCGGCCTCCTCCGGAATGAGGTTCGGGGTGATCATGCCGAGACCACCCGCATTCGCCAAGTCACGTGCGAATCGGTCGACGCCGTACTGCAGAACCGGGTTCCAGTAGGTCATCACCACCGCATTGCCGCCGCGCGCAGCAATCTGTTCGACCACGGTGAACACGTCGCGGACGCGCACTCCGTTGTCCAGAGCGGTCTCGGCGGCCTTCTGAATGGTCGGGCCGTCCATCACCGGGTCGGAGTAGGCGATACCGACCTCGACGATGTCGCAACCGGAATCCACCATGGCGGATACGGTGTCGATCGAGCCGGACACTGTCGGGTAACCGGCAGGAAGGTATCCGACCAGTGCGGCCCGCTCTTCCTCACGGCACTGCGCGAACGTCGGGGCGAGGCGCGAGAGTCGTTCGCTCACTTGGTCGAACCTTCCTTGTCTGTGGAGTCGGTGTCGGTGGGGTGGCTGTCACTGTCGGGGTCGTCGAACAGGCCGAACCACTTGGCGGCCGTGTCCATGTCCTTGTCGCCGCGACCCGAGAGACTGACCACGATGATCGCGCCCTCGCCGAGTTCGCGGCCGAGCCGCAGGGCACCTGCCACGGCGTGTGCCGACTCGATCGCCGGAATGATCCCCTCTCGCTCCGACAGCAGGCGCAACGCGTCCATCGCCTCGGTATCGGTGACCGGCTCGTAGGTGGCACGGCCGACGTCCTTGAGAAGAGCGTGTTCCGGGCCGACTCCCGGGTAGTCGAGGCCGGCCGAGATCGAATGCGACTCGATGGTCTGGCCGTCCTCGTCCTGCAGCAGGTACGAGTACGCGCCTTGGAAAGCCCCCGGAGTTCCTGCGGAGAACGTGGCAGCGTGACGCCCTGTCTCGACGCCGTCTCCTGCCGCCTCGTAACCGACCAAACGCACCGACGGGTCGTCGAGAAACGCGTGGAAGATGCCGATGGCATTGGATCCACCACCTACACAGGCGGTAACGGCATCGGGGAGGCGCCCGGTCAGGTCCTGGACCTGCTCGCGCGCTTCCATACCGATGACGCGCTGGAAGTCCCGGACGATGGTCGGGAACGGGTGGGGGCCGGCCGCGGTGCCGAAGCAGTAATAGGTGTTGTGGGCGTTGGTGACCCAATCGCGGAGGGCCTCGTTGATCGCGTCTTTGAGCGTGCGTGAACCCGACTCCACGGAGACGACCGACGAGCCGAGCAACCGCATCCGCGCCACGTTGAGCGCCTGACGCTGCGTGTCCACCGCACCCATGTAGATGACGCATTCGAGGCCGAGCAGTGCACACGCCGTCGCTGTGGCCACCCCGTGCTGTCCTGCTCCGGTCTCGGCGATGATGCGCGTCTTGCCCATCTGCTTGGCCAGAAGAACCTGACCGAGCACGTTGTTGATCTTGTGCGATCCGGTGTGATTGAGATCTTCACGCTTGAGGATGAGCCGCGCACCGCCCGCGAACTCCGACATTCGGGTGGCCTCGAAAATCGGCGACGGCCGTCCGGTGTAATCGCGCTGCAGACGATCGAGTTCGCTGAGGAAGGTCTGATCGGCGCGTGCCTTCTCGTATTCGGCGGTGACCTCCTCGATCACAGCCATGAGAGCCTCGGGCACATGTCGACCACCGTAGACACCGAAGTGTCCGCCGACGTCAGGGTCGTGGGTGGTGCGCTCCACGATCCCTGCACTGGCGGTGGGCAATTCCCCACCCTTGAATGTCGTGCCGGATGTGGGGGCGTCGCTACGTGAAGTCACATGTCCAGTCTGCCCCAACACCGCTCCCCCTCGCCGCCCGGGTCGATCAGGCGATCGCGCGACTACCTCGATGGTTTCGGGCACGATGGGTGCGCGCCCGCGTTGACGAGATCGGCGACCGCCTTGCGCGGGTCACCACTGGTCACCAGCCCTTCACCGACCAGAACTGCGTCGGCACCCGCCCCGGCGTATGCCAGCAAGTCTGCGGTACCGCGAACCCCGGACTCCGCGACCTTGATGACTTCGGTGGGAAGTCCTGGAGCAATCGCACTGAACGTCTCTTTGTCGACCTCGAGGGTCTTCAGGTTTCGGGCGTTGACTCCGATGACCTTGGCTCCGGCCTCGAGCGCACGGTTGGCTTCTTCCTCGGTGTGCACCTCGACCAGAGCCGTCATACCGAGCGATTCGGTGCGGTCTATCAGCGACGCCAGCGCATCCTGTTCGAGCGCTGCGACGATCAACAGAATCACGTCGGCGCCGTGCGCCCGCGCCTCGTGGATCTGGTACGGCCCGACGATGAAGTCCTTGCGCAGAATCGGGATGTTGACGGCCCGCCGCACCGCATCGAGGTCCGCCAGCGACCCGTGGAACCGACGTTCCTCCGTGAGAACACTGATGACCCGTGCGCCACCGGCCTCGTACGCCGCAGCCAGTTCGGCGGGATCACCGATCTCGGCGAGAGGACCCTTCGACGGACTTGCCCGCTTGACCTCGGCGATGACTGCGATCCCTGGTTCGAGGAGCGCCGCCGCAGCGTCGATCGCGGGGGGTGCCGCGGCTGCAGCAGCCTTCACCGCAGCGAAGTCGAAGGCGGCTTCGCGGGCGGCGACATCTGCGCGCACCCCGTCGAGAATCGAGTCGAGAACGGTCATCGTGGCCCGAATCCTTTCTGGGCTGAAACCCGATGTGAGGAACATCATCGAGGACGAATTACAGACTAGAGTGCGACGCGTATCCGATTACGTCCGGGTACCCGGGCCCTCCCCTGTGGGACGGTCGCCCGGGTCGTCGGTCGGATCGTCGCCCGCGTCCAGCGCATCCCACATCAGGCGTTGCGTCGGTGCCCCGTCCTCGGACTCGCCCGATCGTCGAGCCGCCTCGCGCCGGGCGGCAGGAGCGTCGTATTTCGACGACAACCCGGCACTGCGCTTCGGCCTTTGCAGGAGCGCCACCGCAGCGATCAGAGCGAGGACGACACCGGCAGCCGTCAGGACGGCCGGGCCGTACGACACCTCGATATCGCGGACTTCTGCCCGCCCCGGCAGTTCGGCCAACTGGGCCGCCTTCGAGTCCGACACCCCCGACGTCACCAACTGCACCACGGGTACCGCCGCCGCAACCCCCACCAGGGCGACGAGCACGCCGAGACCCCGCACCAGCCATCCCTTCACCGCGAAGGACGCCGCGATGGCGGCGACGAGCACCAGGGCGAGCGGGGTCAGTGCCGCGGCCCACGTCCCGCCGTCGAGTTCCACAGCGCGCTCCTCGCCCAGCCCATCCGCGGATGTGAACGAAACCCACACCATTCGCGACGATGCCCACAGCGCGATCGCGGCGAGTGCGAGGCACCCGACGACCGCTACCGTGTTGCGTCTGGCCGAGTCCGTTGCGGGGCTCATGACGCGTCGCCGTTCCAGGTCCGCACGGTTCCCGCGGCCGCGATCGCCGCCAGAACCGCCATGGCCTTGTTCCGCGCCTCGTCGTCTTCCGCCGCGGGGACGGAGTCCGCGACCACGCCGGCGCCCGCTTGCACGTAACCGACGCCGTCCTTGATGACCGCAGTGCGAATCGCAATCGCCGTATCCGCATCCCCGGCGAAATCGAGATAGCCGACGATGCCGCCGTACACGCCGCGGCGTGTCGGCTCGAGTTCCTCGATCAGTTGCATCGCCCGGACCTTGGGTGCACCCGACAGCGTTCCCGCAGGGAAGCAGGCCGTGACCGCGTCCAGTGCGTGCTTGCCCTCCGCGAGGGTGCCGGTAACCGTGGACACCAGGTGCATGACGTGGCTGTACCGCTCGATGTGACGGTAGTCGTGCACCTTGACAGTGCCCGGTACACACACACGCCCCAGGTCGTTCCGGCCGAGATCCACGAGCATCAGGTGCTCGGCATTCTCCTTCTCGTCCGCGATCAGATTCTTTTCGAGGAGGATGTCTTCCTCCTCGTTCGCACCGCGCCACCGAGTACCTGCGATGGGGTGCGTCGTGGCCTTCCCCTCGTGAACCTTGACCAACGCCTCCGGGCTTGACCCGACGATCGAGAACGCGGTCTCGTCGTTTTCACCCGGAACATGGACGAGATACATGTACGGGCTGGGGTTGGACGCCCGCAGCATCCGATACACGTCCATGGGCTCGGCGTCGCAGTCGACCTCGAATCGCTGCGACAACACGACCTGAAATGCCTCACCTGCTTCGATGTCGCCGACGAGCTTGCGCACATCCGTGCGGTACCCCTCCGAGGTGCGCTGCCGTCTGTAGTCGGGGGTGGGCCTGGAGAACGTCGACACGGTCGAGGGCGCCGGGGCTGCGAGCGCGGCCGTCATCGCATCGAGTCGCGACACGGCGTCGTCGTAGGCCTCGTCGACCCCTTCATTCGAGCCGTCCCAGTTGACGGCGTTCGCAATGAGCGTGATCGCACCCTCGTGGTGGTCGACGGCCGCAAGATCGGTGGCGAGCAGCATGACCATCTCGGGGATCTGCAGATCGTCTTCGGCGTGATCACCTAGTCGTTCGAGACGCCGCACCGCGTCGTAGCCGAGGAACCCGACCATGCCACCGGTCAGCGGTGGCAGATCGGGCAGACGCTCCGACCGCAACAACTCCAAGGTCCGTCCCAACGCGACAACGGGGTCGCCGCCGGAAGGGGCTCCGGACGGCACGTTCCCGTACCACGCGGCCTCACCGTCACGCACGGTCAGTGCTGCAGGGCTGACCACACCGATGAACGACCAGCGCGACCACGATCGGCCGTTCTCCGCCGACTCGAGGAGGAAGGTACCCGGACGGTTCGCCGCCAGCTTGGAATACGCCGACAGCGGTGTTTCCGCGTCCGCCAACACTTTCCGGGTCACGGGAACGACGCGATGTTCGGCTGCGAGAAGACGGAACTGCTCGCGCGACGTCGTCGAATCCGATTCGGCCCCCGAAGCAGCCGTGCTCGAATTCGTTGCGGGAATGGTGGTGGGCTCGCCGTGCATGCACCCATCATCCCAGGCGTACCGACCCACCTGTCGCGCCCGGTACTGTCGGCGGGTATGAAACCAGGTCAGCAGGCGCCCGAATTCACACTCTCCGACCAGAACGACACTGCCCGAACGCTGTCCGAACTCGTCGCGTCGGGACCACTCGTATTGTTTTTCTACCCGGCCGCATCGTCACTGGTGTGCACCGCAGAGGCATGCCATTTCCGCGATCTCGCCGCCGAGTTCGAGGCTGCAGGCGCCGGCCGCGCAGGTATCAGCACCGACCCGGTCGAAGCGCAGGCATCGTTCGCATCCGGCGAGGCTTTCGACTACCCCTTATTGTCGGATCCCGAAGGATCGGTGGCCCGACAGTTCGGCGTGAAGCGTGGGCTTCTCGGGAAGATTGCACCGGTCAAACGAACCACATTCGTCATCGACACGGACCGCACGATCCTCCACGTCGTCTCGTCGGAACTCAACGCCAACGCGCACGCCGACCGGGCACTCGACTTCCTGCACAGCCGTCAGGTGAAGTGAGTCGACAGATGAACACACCGGCATGTCGGTGGCGCGGTAGCCGTGATCCGGTCAACCGTTGCGCTCTAGTGTCGAGCCCGTCCGGGCACCTTCTCGTGCCGCCCACCTTCGAAGGTGACTCGGCCCGCCTTCACGTCGGCTTGCAGCTGTTTCCACAGTCCGACACACATCGCTAGCAGAACCAACACGAACGGTGACGCGACAACAATCGCGCCCCACCGCAACGCGTCGAGCCCCCCGACGACCAGCAGGGTCAACGCCACGGCGCCGACGAGCAGTCCCCAGGCTACGACCAGCCACTTCTTCGGCTCGTCGATACCCTTCGACGAGAAGGTTCCGAGCACGATCGCACCCGCGTCCGCTCCGCTGATGAAGAACACGGCGGCCAGAACAATGACGGCGATACTGGTCACGACGGAAAGTGGGAATGTCGCCAGCACTTCGAAGAACGCCGCCTCGGCACTCTGCGACGCTACGGCCGCGATGTCGCGGGTGCCGTTGATCTGCAGGTCCAGAGCCGTGCCGCCGAGGATGGAGAACCAAACGACCGTGGCGATGCTCGGGGCAATCAGCACGCCCATCACATACTCGCGGATCGTCCGTCCACGCGAAATCTTGGCGAGAAAGCTCCCGACGTAGGGCGCCCAGGAGATTCCCCACGCCCAGAAGAAGATGGTCCAATTCTGCATCCAAACGCCGTCATCGAAGGCGCCGGTCTCGAACGACATCGGCAGGAAGTTGAACAGGTATCCGCCGAGGGCCTGCGACAGCAGTTTGAAGACGAAGGAGAACGGACCGAGCACCAGAATGAAGATCCCTAGTGCTATCGCGAGCATCGTGTTGAAGTCGGCGAGCCGTTTGATCCCCTTGTCCACTCCGGCCACCGCCGAGAAGATGAACGCCACCGTGAGGGACCCGACCACGATAAGCAGCAGCAGATCGGAACTTTCGAGATTCGAGACGAATCCGAGTCCTGCGATGATCTGCAGGGTACCGAGTCCCAACGTCACTGCGTTGCCCACCATCGTGGTCACGATGACCCAGGTGTCGATGCTTCTGCCGGCCAGCTTGTCTGCATGTTTGCCGATCAGCGGTCGCAACGTGGCACTGACCAGCGAGGGCCGCCTTTTGTTGATCGTCGAGTAGGCGAACGCGAGACCTGCGACGCCGAAGAATGCCCACGGATGCAGCGCCCAATGAAAGATCGAGTACTGCATGGCGACTACGGCCGCCTCGTCGGTGCGCGGTTCCGGCCCTCCCGGGGGCGGCTCCGCCCACAACGTCACCGGCTCGTAGGCGCCGTAGAAGATCAGTCCGATACCGACCCCCAGGGCGAACATCATCGCGATCCAGGAGAACGCCGAATAGGCGGGCTTCTCCCCGGGTTCGCCCAGTTTGATCCCGCCGTACCTGCCGAAGGCGAGGTAGAGGATGAAGAACACGAATCCGGCCGTGGACAGCACGAACACCCAGCCGAACTGGTCGGCGATGAACGCGTAGACATGTTCTCCGACGACGCGCAGCGTGTCGGCAAACGCGACACCGACTATCAGGAACAGCACCGTGAGCGCGGCGGCGACAACGGTGACCGGCATATCGATTCCGGCACGCCAACTCACGTCCGGGCGCCTCTTCGAAGCTGTCATAGCTTGTGAGGTTAATGAGGACGTCGAGATTGTGCGGCTGTTCCCGACACATCCAGGGTCGACCACCTCACCGTGGCAACGGCCTGAGCTCTGCGCCACCGCCACTTTCGATGGCGCACAGTTTCTCGGTGGTCATCGAAGGATCCGGCATTTCGGCCTCGGTGAAACCGTAGGGTGCAGTAAGTTCGAGCACCTGCCCGTGCTCCTGCAGCACGGCGAGCTCCCGATTGTAGGCCGCCCGCAGCTCTTGGTCGGTTTTGCGGAATCCTGCTGCGCCGCAACCGAGCCGTGGCCGTCCATCCACGACGGGGGTGAACGGCTCCAGCAGCTCAGTACGTTCCACCCACTCCAGTGGACCACCGTCCGGTCCGGGTGCCCCGGCCTGGCGTGCGCGATCCAATACGGTGCGCAACGAAATACTCGTCAACGCAAAGGCATCGACCCTCCCTCGGGCGACCTGTTCCACACCGTCGAGCTGGCTGCCGACAACGACGAATTGCGCGTCGTTGACTCCCTCGGCCCGTGCATATTGCCCTTCCACTGCACCGCCCAACACGGCGACCGTGGCGCCGGTGCGCGCTATCGATGCGAAGTCGGACAGCCCCTTCGGGTTCTCCTGCTGCACGAGCAGTGCCGATTGCGCGCAGAAGATTGGCTCCGAGAAGGAGATCTGCGCACATCGACCGTTCGTGACAAACATGCCGGCCGAGATGACATCGAACGTGCCCGAATTCACGCCGTCGATCAACGTCCGGAACGGAACCTTGACACCCTTGATCTTGTTCACGCCCAGCCGCTCGAAGATCATCCGGTCAACGGCAGGCATCGCGCCCACGAGACCGTTGTCGTCATACGCATAGGGCCGCTCGCCCGCGTAGCCGACCGTGACGACCCCTTCTTCCTGGATCCGCTCGAGCGTGTTCCCGAGTCCCACTGCGTCGCATCCGGAAACCATCTCGGATGCCACCAATAGCCCGCCCCCCAACGCGCTCACCTTCAAGAAGGTTCGCCTGGACCAGGCTTGCACGATTACCCCTTGTCGTCAGACCTCGACGTTGTCAGACATCGACGGACCAGTGGCCGAGCGGTTCGGTGCGAAGCGCGGCCTTCTCGTCACGTTCGCACCGGTCAGACGAACCACGTTCGTCATCGACACGGATCTTACCGTTCTCCACGTCGTCTCGTCGGAACTCGACGCCAATCCCATCCAGAATCCGTCGCTCACCGGCACATGCGCACTCCCGCCCACACATCGAACTCGGCCGACCATCCGGGTGGTCTGGCCTCGGGCCGCGGATGCGCCGGCAACGGCCGTCCGTGTGTGGCGAAAACCCACGCCTGCAGCTGAGCGACCCATCGTTCGTCATCGACCAGCGGCGGTGCGCCGTGGCTGAGGAAGAGCGTAGGCATCGACGCCATAACAACACTCTTCGTTGAAGATTCAACTTGAGGTATGGTCAACACCAGGAACGATGCAAGTGTTCCCCGCGATGGAAGGGCGACAATGGCGATCGACGAAAGCACAGACCCGAGCACGGAAACACGGTGGCTCGACTCGCGCCAGCAGGATGCCTGGCTGTCGCTCATCGCGCTCGTCACCCGGCTACCAGCCGCTCTCGACACCCAGCTACAACGCGACTCGCGACTCACCCATTTCGAGTACTTCGTCCTCGCTGCCTTGTCCGAGTCACCAGAACGTCGCCTCCAGCTCGCAACACTCGCGCAACGCGCAAATGCCTCACTGTCACGTCTGTCGCACGTCGTCACCAAGATGGAAAGGGCCGGGTGGGTCGAGCGAGAGAAAATAGTCGGATACAGAGGATCTCACGCAGTCCTCACCGACGAGGGCATGGCAACGATAGTCGAGGCAGCGCCTGCACACGTGGAGTCGGTGCGCACCATGATCTTCGACGGGCTCGACGCCGACCAGGTCCATCAACTCTCCGACGTCGCGAGCGCAATGCTCACCCAACTCGACACAGCCATCGCGGGCGGCACCGGCAGAGCCTGAACAACTGCCACACCCGCACATCAACCCAGCGGCGACCCGCACATCAACCCAGCGGCGACCCGCACATCAACCCAGCGGCGACCCGCACATCAACCCAGCGGCGACCCGCCGACACCCCAGTTCTCGCGCGGAACCTCGGTGATCGTGACCCACACCTTGGACGCATCCTTACCGGTGGCCTCCGCGTAGGCGGCCGTGACCGCTTCGATGGTGGCGCGGTTCTGCTCCGCCGAGAGACCTGGCGTCTGACTGATCTGAATCAATGGCATGCGCGATACTCTGCCACCGGTCGGCCAGCCGGTAACGACCGGCCGGGTGGACCTACTCTGCGGCGAGCAGGACGTCCTCGTCGAAGCAGGTGTGAGCGCCCGTGTGACATGCCGCGCCTTCCTGATCGACGACCAGGAGCACCGAATCACCGTCGCAGTCCAAACGGACCTCGTGCACGTATTGGGTATGGCCGGACGTCTCACCTTTCACCCAGTACTGCTGTCGTGACCGCGAATAGTATGTGCCCTTGCGGGTTTCGAGAGTTCGAGCGAGCGCCTCGTCGTCCATCCAGGCGACCATCAGGACCTGGCCCGTCGACCGCTCCTGCGCCACCGCGCTGAAAAGGCCTGCGTCGTTTCGTTTGAGGCGGGATGCGACTGCCGAGTCGAGACTCATCGGACCGTGATCCCTTCTTCGCGCATGGATGCTTTCACCTCGCCGATCGTCATGTCACCGAAGTGAAAAACGCTGGCAGCAAGTACGGCATCGGCGCCGGCTTCGACAGCGGGAGCGAAGTGCTCGACCTGGCCCGCTCCCCCACTGGCAATCACCGGCACCTTTACGGCCGCCCGAACCGCCCTGATCATCGACAGGTCGAAACCGGCTTTGGTGCCGTCGGCGTCCATGGAGTTGAGCAGGATCTCCCCCACGCCGAGTTCGGCGCCGCGGACCGCCCACTCGATGGCGTCGATACCGGTTCCACGCTTGCCGCCGTGGGTCGTCACTTCCCACCCGGACGGTGTGGGGTCGGAGCCTTCCGGCACTGTACGAGCGTCGACCGACAAGACGATGCACTGCGAACCGAAACGCTGGCTCAGTTCGGCCAACAGTTCCGGGCGTGCGATCGCCGCGGTGTTCACGCTCACCTTGTCCGCGCCGGCGCGCAGCAGCCTGTCGACGTCCTCGACCGTTCGCACACCGCCCCCCACAGTCAGCGGGATGAACACCTGTTCCGCGGTCCTGCTGACCACGTCGAGCATGGTGCCGCGGTCCGATGTCGACGCGGTGACGTCGAGGAACGTCAGTTCGTCGGCACCCTGTGCGTCGTAGGTTGCCGCCAATTCGACCGGGTCGCCTGCGTCACGCAGGTTCTCGAAGTTGACGCCCTTGACCACACGGCCTGCATCGACGTCGAGACACGGGATCACCCGAACTGCCAGAGTCATGTTGTACGCCCTCCTGAAGGCCGAGTTCGTGGATCGTCCAGCGATCCGAGAATATCGAGAATCTCGCCGTGTGCCCCCGGCGCCGCCGCCAGCACCGACGGCGATGTGATCGTCCACGGCTGACCGGCCAGATCGGTCACCACACCGCCGGCAGCGCGCACCAACGCGACCCCGGCAGCGTTGTCCCATGCATTGTGGCCGAACACGACCGCGCCACCGAGAATTCCCGCCGCCGTGAAGGCAAGATCCACACCGGTCGATCCGTGCATCCGGATACGCGACGACACCCGGCTGAGCTGTCCCAACATTTCCAGACGGTATGGTCCGGGGATACGTCCGCGGCTGTCGATGTTGAGCGCACCGAAACCCACGATCGACGAAGCCAGGGTGGTGCGTGACAGACGCGGCAGCGGTAGACCGCTTTCGAGCAACGGACCCGACTCGAGTGCTGCGTACCTGCGGCCGACGAGAGGCAGCCAAGTCAAGCCGAGGACGGGCACACCGTCGTCGAGCAGTGCCAGCAAGGTACCGGCGGTCGGTAGCCCTGCCGAATAGTTGAAGGTGCCGTCGATCGGATCGAGCACCCACACCGACCCGTCGGCGAGGTCGGGGCCACCGAACTCTTCGCCGTGGACGGGAATACCCGTACGGTCGAACAGCTCGCCGGCGAGTCGCTTCTCGAGTTCGAGATCTACCGCGGTCGCAAAATCGGCCGGCCCCTTGTGAACGGCACTCGGTGCACCCACCCCTGCCACGAATCGATCGTGGACACCGTCGAGAAGTCGGCTCGCCGTGGCAAGCAGCTCGCGCGGATCACGGGGCAGGCTCACTCGCTCAGCCTCGGCTCGACACCGCTGCGAGAGCGTCGGGCAGGGTGAACTTACCCGCGTACAACGCCTTACCGATGATCGATCCCTCGACACCCCGGTCGACCAGACCGGCGATGGCCGTCAGATCGTCGATGGCCGAAATTCCGCCGGATGCCACCACGGGAGCATCGGTCGCGTCACACATCTGCGCGAGCAGGTCCAGATTCGGTCCGGTCAGGGTGCCGTCCTTGGAGACGTCGGTGACGACGTAACGCGCACACCCGTCGCGATC
Source organism: Rhodococcus quanlei (assembly GCF_055231015.1). NCBI lineage: Bacteria > Bacillati > Actinomycetota > Actinomycetes > Mycobacteriales > Nocardiaceae > Rhodococcus > Rhodococcus quanlei. The sequence continues at coordinate 67,968 of NZ_JBUYWD010000025.1, forward strand.
GAGGCGAGCGACCGTCTCGAACAGGTCACCGCCCTCGGTGACCCAGCCGCGTCCACGCAGCTGGTAACGGCCGTCCACGAGGCGCACGTCCAGTCCGACCGCGATCTTGTCGCCATGCTCGGCGATGGCAGAAGCACACCAGTCAGGGTTCTCGATGGCAGCGGTTCCCAGGTTGACTCGCCGGCATCCGGTAGCCAGTGCGGCATCGAGCGATTCGTCGTCGCGGATTCCGCCGGACAGTTCGACGTTCACATCCAGCTCACCGATCACGTCGGCGAGAAGGTCACGGTTGGAGCCGCGGCCGAACGCGGCATCAAGATCGACTATATGAATCCACTCGGCACCATCGTTCTGCCACGCCAAGGCGGCATCTCGCGGAGAGCCGTAGCCGGTTTCGCTGCCGGCCTCCCCTTGAACGAGGCGAACAGCTTCACCGTTGACAACATCCACAGCAGGCAAAAGGACCAGGCTCACTGCGACAACCCTAGTCGTTCAGGAGCCGGAACCGGGTTTCGGGTCCGGCGCGTTGCCGTAGGCGCGGCGTGTCATTCGCTTGGAGACGACGCCCATTGCGACGACGGCGCCGACGATCCCGGCGACTGCGATGGCGAGAGAAACTCCCGCGCTCGGTTGCAGGACGGCGATGAGGACGACTGCAACTACGAGAACTACCACTGCGGCACCGAGAGCCGTCACGGCCAGCTTGCCGATCGACAGGTCCTTCGGCGACCCCTCCGTCACAAGATCTTCACCCAGTTCTCCAACAACTCGGCCCCGGCGTCTCCCGACTTCTCTGGGTGGAACTGGGTCGCCGACAGTGCGCCGTTCTCGACGGCAGCGAGGAAGGGACCTCCGTGGTCCGCCCACGTCAACGCTGGTGGTGCGATCCGCTCCGGTGTCGGCAGCTCCCACTTCTGCACGGCGTAGGAGTGGACGAAGTAGTAGCGAGTGTCCGCGTCCAGACCGGCGAACAGGGTGCTGTTCTCCGGTGCCTGTACGGTGTTCCAGCCCATGTGCGGCAGGACGTCGGCCTGCAGGTGATCGACGGTTCCGGGCCACTCTCCGCAGCCCTGTGCCTCCACACCGAACTCGACGCCACGCTCGAAGAGAATCTGCATTCCGACGCAGATGCCGAGAACCGGGCGACCACCCGCGAGGCGCCTGCCGATGATGCGCTCACCACGCACCGCTTTCAGCCCCTCCATGCATGCGGAAAAGGCCCCGACGCCGGGAACGACCAGCCCATCGGCATCGAGAGCAGTCTGAATATCGGAAGTCACCTCGACCAGTGCACCGGTGCGGGCCAGTGCACGTGTGGCCGAATGCAGGTTGCCCGACCCGTAGTCGAGCACAGCGATCGTGGAAGCGCTCATGCCATCAACCTTATCGGGCGGTCCGTAGACGCGTTCCGTGGGATTTGCCCGGCCTACTGCCATCGAATCCTCGGCGTCTCGAGCGAAACCGACGATGCCGTCCAGGAAACCCCGATTCGTGCGTGGCGCAACATCGACCGGTTCGAGCCGAACAGGAGCCGACTCTCCACCTGGGTGCGCCGCACCGCCCACAACGTGTGCGTGGATATGTTGCGGGGCGCCCAACGCAGAGCACTCGCCGTGGATACGGGCCCTGCTGCGGCGGTCGACGACCCCTGGGAACGCCCGTTTCCGTCGACCGTTTCGTCGAGCCGACGCCCGATTCCCGCGTCCTGACCGCAACCGATCCGGGTGACATCGTCATCGAACGGCAGACGGTGCGGCCGGCGTTCGTCGCGGCACTGCCGCATCTGACCACGTACCAGCCGGGTTCGCTGTCAGCACCGGAGACCGCAATGCCGAACATGCCGGACTCGGTGAAGTTCCAGGCGAAATGCAGGCCGATCGGCAGCTACAGCGACCGCGTGGCGATGTAGGCGATGGTCAGCCGCGCGCCGCCTTCGACCGCGATGGCCATGGCGCCCCAGAGTGTGGCGTTGCTCTTGACCGCGTGTGTCAAACCGAAGATCAGTGACGAGACCGCGATCGCGACGATCCTGCCGGTCCGCTGCTCCAGGATCCGGTGCACCACGCCACGGAACAGCAGTTCCTCGCCGACCGCCACCGACGCCATCGAGCCTGCCACGCCGAGGCAGGGCATGAACGAGCCACCGGTGATGTCGGCGTCGGTGAACAGGACCGCGAACAGCATCGTCGCGAGGAATGGTGGTCGAGCTGATCACTGCGCAACCGTGGCGGGCGCGGAGCTGGCCACGATCCTCGAGATCGACAACGTCAACAGTTTCCGAGTCCGGCTGTCGCAGTGGTCGCATCAGGGCCAGATCGGAAAGGTCGGGACCGGCTCTCTACGAGCCGGTCCCGACCAACGCTTACCCTTTGTCACCAGGCTCTCAGAGGACGACCACGATCTTTCCGTGGACATGCCGGCCCGCCTGCAGTCGCACGGCTTCCTGAATCCTCTCGATGGGGAAGGTAGCCGCGATCGGCACGGTGATCTGCCCGGCGATGATGGCGTCGCAGATCCTCTCGAGGTCGGCTGGACGCCCGTCGAAGCCTCCGGTGGTGCGCACGCCGTCGAGCGAGGCGGGTCCCGCGGCGATCATGGAGATCCGCTCCGGCGCGGTGCCGAGTGCGAGCGCCGCCTCGGCGGTCTCGGTGCCGTGCAGGTCGGTCGCCGCGCTGATGCCTTCGGGTGCCATCCCACGCACGCGCGCCGCCAGGCCTGCGCCGTAGGTGGTGGGCTCGGCACCGAGGTGCCGCAGGAATTCGAACGTGCCCTCGGACGCGGTTCCGATAACTCTGGCACCACCGAGGGCAGCGAGCTGGACTGCGAAGACGCCGACACCGCCTGCTGCGCCGCCGATCAGAACCGTTTCCCCGACCTGCGGATCTATAGCCGCGAGCGCCGCCGAAGCGGTCAGTCCGGCGACCGCGAGCGTACCGGCGACCTGGTCGCTGATCTGTGCAGGAGTGTGAAGCACAGTCTCGGTTTTGCCGGGGGCGACGATCAGGAAATCGGCGGCCGCCTGACCCGTCGCAGTCCCGTAGACGCGGTCGCCTACGGCGAAGCCGGAGACTTCGTCGCCGACCTCGTCCACTGTGCCCGCGAAGTCGGTCGCGAAGCCGGACGGCAGGGTGATACCGAACTGCTGCGCCATATCCGGCGTCGAGGACAGAATCCAGTCCATGGGGTTGAGACCGACGGCGGCTACCCGAACGCGCACCTCCGCCGCTCCCGCGTGCGGCTCCGAAACGTCGCGCAGCTCCAGTACTTCGGGTCCTCCGAACCTCGTGTAGATGACGGCTCGACTCATGATATGCCTCCGCGGCTTGTTGATGGGACTTGGTCCTATCACCGTACACCGGCCATGAGACCAAGTCCCGTAGACTTGTGCTCATGGCCCGCTGGGAACCCCACACACCGCAACGACTCGCCGACGCGGCCCTCGAACTGTTCGCCGAGCGCGGCTACGACGACACGACCGTGCTCGACATCGCCAAACGTGCCGGTCTCGCAAAGAGCACCTTCTTCCGGCACTTCCAGGACAAGCGCGAGGTCCTTTTCGTCGAGGATGCGCTGACCAGGCCGCTCGTCGCAGCGATCGCGGCAGCACCGGCCGATGCGACCCACTTCGAGACGCTGTCCTACGGCCTGGACGCACTCGGCCGCCAGGTCTTCGTAGCCTCGCGCCGCACATTCGCCGTCCGCAGGCGAGCCGTGATCGATGCCCACCCCGACCTCCAGGAGCGCGAATCCCTCAAGCAGGCGAGCCTCACCGCCTCTCTCGGCCGGGCTATCGCAGCGCGAGGCGCGTCCGACATCGTCGCCCGAGTGACAGCGGAACTGGGCGCATTAGCACTGAAGTCCGCCTACGAACGATGGACCGATCCGTCCGCCATCGACGAATTCGGCACTATCGCGCGCCACACTCTCCACGAAGTACAGTCCGTCGTCTCGACCCTGCACGAAGCCCAACCGTCACGACCTCAGCGTTGTCGGATGTCCAGCCGCTGATCGTCACCCGCAAAGGCAACAACGCACTCTCGGTCGCGATCACCCCGACCATCCGCGCCGTAGCACCGGCATCCAGAAGGAGCCGAATACGTTGCACTGTAGGTCGTCATCGACAAGATGAACGATCTCTTCGAGGCCGAGTCGTTCTCCGCCTGTTGTGACAGGTGACGATGACTCGCAACCCGCTATCCGGCAACAGGCTTTTTCTCGACCTGGAGGACCGTCACTGCTTCCGGTATCTGGCGGAGCGGCAGCATCGAGCGCCCAACGGGCTCTGAGTACGGCCGCCAACCCCGACGTCGACTTTGGGTGTCATGTATCCCTTTTCGAGGACACGTTCTTCTGCGGGCCTCGACGGTGCTGTTGCTGATGAGGGCGGCCAGGGCGATGACGTGTTGCCGGATCTGTGCCTCAGCTGTCGGTTGAGCGCTGTCCATTCGGGGTCTTCGGTCTGGTCGGTGTTGTCGCGGTGGCTGTTCGACCTTGGTCAGGGGGTCCTGCGGTACGTCGTGGACTGGCGTGGGCGAATCCGGGCCGCTGGTAGAGCTGGTTCGCTGCGGTTTTCGTCGGTATTGACATGAGGTCCACCCGTCCGGTGAGCAGCCTCGTCGAGAGCAGACAAAACATTCAGGGTTGGGACAGTTTTCGGGCGGACACGCCCGGCTTGTTCGCACAACTGTCTCTTGATTCGATCAGCGCTCCCGCAGGACGAAATCACAGTGCCAACCTTGGTCGTGACGTGGCCGACCGTCGTCGGCGCTCTATTACGCCACACCTCCTGACGAACACCCACAATCTATGCCGCTGTCCTCACGTCCCGTGTGCACCCACCGCCACGTTGATTGCTGCGACGGCACACACCGCCGTGGCGGCGAGCGCGAACACCCACACGTAACCGGAGACGGCAGCGGTGATCCCCAGCATCAACGCACCGAGTCCAGTGCCTGAATCGAACCCGATGTTCCATCCGGCACTCCCGGCGCCGAACCGTGCGGGTCCGGAGATGGTGAAGACCATGACGAGCGATTCGTTCTGGACCGCGCCGAACCCGAAACCGAAAGCCAGCGCACCCAGAATGAGCACGGGCATCGCCGCGCCGCTCGCGACCGCCACCCCGAACAACGCCAATCCGAGTGCGGCCGACCCCATGGCAGGAACAAGCATTCGACCCGAACCGAGCCGATCCGATGCTGCACCAGCCGTGTATCGACCAACCAGCATCGCAGCGCTCACGATTGCCAGTACCACCCCGGCCGTCGAAGCGGCGTCATCCATTGCGATCGGCAGCAAGCTTGAAACACCCCCGAATGCCGCCGAAACCACCGCGATGGCAGACAACGGCACGAGTAGCCGCGTCATCGCCGGTCGGCCCGACGAACTGTCCGAATGCTTCGGATGGAGTGTGGGGAGCCGGGCGACGGCAGCCACGGCAACGACCGGGATCAGGGCACCGAGGATGAAGACGGGCGCCTCGGACCATCGCTGGTACACGGCGAGGCCGGCAGGCAGTCCCATTACCTGAGCAGCAGAGATGGCGATTCCCTGTGCACCCGTTGCGCGCCCGAGCATGTGCCGCGGCACCAATTCGGCAACAAGAGCGCTTCCGGCGACGGTGAGCATCCCGAAGCCACAGCCGCGCACCGCCGAGACCGAAAGGACGGGAAGCGCCTCCGTGGACATCAGCAACAACAACGATGGTGGACCGAGAAGTAGACATCCCCACGCCAACACCCAACGGTGGCCGCGAGCGCGCAGCATCCACGGCACACACAACTGTGTCCCCACCGTCGCTGCCATGAAGATCCCGGTGACACCGCCGGCCAGTGCGTCGGACCCGCCTGCGTCGGACACCACCAATGGCACCACCGGAAGCAAGACTGCCCAACCACCGAATGCGGCAGCGCCCATCACCATCGCGACGACAAGTCCCGACGTGCGCAGCAGACCAGGCTCGGCCACTTACACCAGCCGGAGAATTCCAGCCACGGCAGCCAACACCGCGATGGCCAACAGAACGCCGGAGAAGAGTTTGTTGATCTTCCACATCGAGTAGCAGCCACCCGCAGCGATACCCGCGACGATGAACAGCGCGTAGATCCATACGACGTCCATCGGGTTACAGACTCCCCTTCGTGGACGGCACACCCTTGACGCGAGGATCCGGTTCGACGGCCTCCCGCAGGGCCCGTGCGACGGCCTTGAACTCGGCCTCGGTGATGTGGTGCTGATCGCGGCCGTACAACACGCGAACGTGCAGGGCGATGCGCGCGTTCAGGGCGATCGACTCGAACACGTGCCGGTTGATGACCGTCGCGTACGGCACACCCGGGTATCCGCCGATCACGGAGTGCACAAGGTAGTCCGGTTCCCCGGTGTGCACGCAGTACGGCCGGCCCGACACGTCGACGGACGCGTGCGCGAGCGTCTCGTCCATCGGAATGAACGCGTCGCCGAAGCGGCGAATGCCCTTCTTGTCCCCCAGCGCCTGACCGAGCGCCTGCCCGAGCACGATCGAGGTGTCCTCCACCGTGTGGTGCGCCTCGATCTCGATGTCGCCCTTCGCCTGCACGGAGAGGTCGAAACTCGCGTGTGAACCGAGTGCGTTCAGCATGTGGTCGAAGAACGGCACACCGGTCGACACATCCACTTGGCCCGTGCCGTCCAGATTCAGTTCGACGACGATGCTGGACTCCTTGGTGGTGCGCTGCACCCGTGCGATCCGGTCGGTCATCCCTGGTCTCCTGCCGTGGTGAGTTCGGTGGTGGCGATCTCGTCGCTCGCCGCGATGAAGGCGTCGTTCTCGGACGGTAGGCCGACCGTGGTGCGAAGGTACCCCGGAATGCCGACGTCGCGAATGAGTACGCCGCGGTGAAGGTAGGCCTGCCACGCGCGTGCACTGTCGGCGAACTCGCCGAACAGAATGAAGTTCGCATCGCTTGGTATCACCCGGAATCCGCTGTCCGCGAGCGCCTTCGAGACCCGCACGCGTTCCGCTGCCAGATCGTGCACACTGCCGAGTGTCTCGTCCGCGTGCCGTAGCGCGGCCCGCGCGGCCGCTTGGGTCACCACCGACAGGTGATACGGCAGGCGCACCAGCAGCAGTGCTTCGATGAACGCCGGTGCCGCCGCCAGGTAACCGAGCCGGCCACCCGCGAAGGCGAACGCCTTGCTCATGGTTCGGGTGACCACCAGCTTGGCCGGGTACTCGTCGATCAGGGTCATTGCGCTCGGGGCATCGGAGAACTCCGCGTACGCCTCGTCGACGATCACGATGCCCGGAGCCGCGTCGAGCACCCGCCGCAGTTCGGCGATGCGAACGCTGTGTCCGGTCGGATTGTTCGGGCTCGTGACGAACACGACGTCGGGACGCTTGTCCGCGATGGCCGCCACCGCGGCGTCGACGTCGAGAGCGAAGTCGGTGCGCCGGAACACCGGAATCCACTCGGTGTCCGTGCCGTCCGAGATGATCGGGTGCATCGAGTACGAGGGCACGAAGCCCATCGCGCTCCGTCCGGGCCCGGCGAACGCCTGCAGCAACTGCTGCAGGATCTCGTTGGAACCGTTTGCCGCCCACACATTGTCGACCGTGACGGCCACCCCGGTCTGGCGAGACAGATAGGCGGCGAGGTCGGTGCGCAGCGCCACGGCATCGCGGTCGGGATAACGGTGCAGTTCGCGTGCCGCCTCCCGCACCGATTCGGCGACGTCGTCGACGAGCGCCTCGGTCGGCGGATGCGGATTCTCGTTGGTGTTCAACTGCACCGGCACCGTCAACTGAGGTGCGCCGTAGGCGGACTTGCCGCGCAGATTGTCTCGGAGGGGCAGCGCCTCCACCTCGATCGACGAACCTGGAATGCTCACTTCTGCTCCCCCGCGCGGAGGGCCTCGAAGCGCAGCCGGACGGCTTCCCCGTGAGCAGGCAGGTCTTCCGCGTTCGCCAGGGCGATGACGTGGCCGGACACTTCCTTCAGCGCCGACTCCGAGTAGTCGACCACGTGGATACCACGCAAGAACGTCTGCACGCTCAGACCCGAGGAGTGACGGGCGCAGCCCGCTGTCGGCAGCACGTGATTGGACCCGGCGCAGTAGTCGCCGAGACTGACCGGCGCCCACGCACCGACGAAGACAGCACCGGCGCTGGTGACCCGTGCCGCCACGTCGGAAGCATTCTCGGTCTGGATCTCGAGGTGCTCCGCCGCGTACGCGTTGACGACGCGGAGTCCGGCTTCGATGCCGGACACCAGCACGATCCCCGACTGTGAACCCGACAGAGCGGTGGTGACTCGCTCGCGGTGACGGGTGGTCTCCAACTGCGCCGCAACCGCCGCATCGACCGCATCGGAGAGTTCTTCACTCGTGGTGACGAGAACACTCGCCGCCATGACGTCGTGCTCGGCCTGACTGATCATGTCGGCGGCCACGTGCACTGGGTCGGCGGTGTGGTCGGCGAGGATCGCGATCTCGGTGGGTCCGGCCTCGGCGTCGATGCCGACGAGTCCCCGGCACAGACGCTTGGCGGCCGTCACGTAGATGTTGCCGGGACCGGTGATGAGATCAACGGGCGCCAGTTCTTCGCCGGTCGTGTCCGTGCCGCCGTATGTCAGGAGCGCCACGCCCTGACCACCTCCGACGGCCCACACCTCGTCGACGCCGAGAAGCGCGGCAGCGGCCAAGATGGTCGGGTGCGGCAAGCCGCCGAACGCGGCCTGTGGGGGTGAGGCGACGACGAGTGAACCCACGCCGGCAGCCTGGGCCGGGACGACGTTCATCACGACGCTCGACGGATACACCGCGTTCCCGCCTGGCACGTACAGTCCGACACGGTCGACCGGTACCCAGCGTTCGGTGACGACCCCACCCGGAACCACCTCGGTGACGGTATCGGTGCGCCGCTGATCGGCATGCACCTTGCGGGTGCGCTCGATGGCGACTTCGAGAGCCGCCCGCACGGCGGGATCGAGTTCGTTCAGGGCACGATCGAGTTCGGCCTGCCGAACACGCACCCGATTCGGGCGCACGCCGTCGAACTTCTCACTGAGCTCGAGCGCGGCGTCGACACCGCGATCACGGATGTCCTCGACCACTGGGCGTACCTGATGCAGCACCGCGTCCACATCCACTCCACCTCGTGGAAGCGCGGCCCGAAGTTCGGCCGTGGATGGGGTTCGACCACGAAGGTCGGTGCGGGCGAGCATGAGGGGTCCTCTCTGGCGAACGGTATGCCTGCCCGGGGTACGTCCCCGGGCAGAGTTCACCCTCGATTATCCGCGATGGATGCAACTGCGTTTCCAGGCAGCCCCCTACCGGCGAAGGAGGGACGTCTCACCGACGGCAGATATCCGCGTCGTTCGACCAGAGAACATGCGCTTACCTGCTCTTTTGCTGACCCTCCGCGTCACGTGACCTTGTGTGTCGACGACAGGAAACGCCGCGCCAGATTCTCGTCGGTTGATTCACCCGGGGTCCACTCGGGAATCCACGGCCCCGTCCCTTCACTCTGATCGAGTACCCCTCGCTCGAGCCAGGTGTACCGACCGTCGAGCACCTCGCCTGCAAGCTTCCGGTCGGCGTCGTCGGTATTACGCCACAGCGCCGCGAACAACCCGTCCACCCGGATGGCGGACTGCTGGCAGAACATGTCGGCGAGCTCGATGGCCGCTGCCCCTTCTGCCTCGTTTTCCCCCCGCTCCATCTCGGCTCGGACGCAGCTCGCCGACATGGCGAACAGTTCGGCACCGATGTCGACGATGCGGCCGAGAAATCCCTGCTGCTTCTCGAGGCCCGCCTGCCACCGGGCCATGCCGTAGAACGTGGACCGGGCAAGTTTGCGCGAACTGCGCTCGACGAACCGCAGATGCTTCGCCAGCACCCCGAACTCCCCGAACGACGTGGGCACCTGACCCTTGCCCGCCACCAGCTGCGGCAACCACTTCGCGTAGAAGCCACTCGCCTTGGCTGCGGCCCGGGCCTTGGTGGATGTATCGGCGTTGGGGTCGACCAGGTCACCGGCAGCGGTCAGATGCGCATCCACAGCCTCACGAGCGACGAGCAACCTCATGATCTCGCTGGAGCCCTCGAAGATCCGGTTGATCCGCAGGTCACGGAGTAGCTGCTCCGTGGGAACCGCACGCTCACCACGGGCCGCCAGCGAAGCGGCGGTCTCGTAGCCGCGTCCGCCGCGCACCTGAAGCAACTCGTCCGCGATCTGGCACGACATCTCGCTCGACCACAGCTTCGCGAGCGCCGCTTCGATCCGAATGTCGTTGCGGCCTTCGTCGTTCATCTGGGCCGACAGATCGACGACGGCTTCGAGCGCGAACGTGGTGGCTGCCATGAAGGAAATCTTGCTGGCAACAGCTCCGTGCCGGCCGACAGGCTTGCCCCACTGCACCCGGGCAGCGGACCACTCCCGCGCGATCTTCAGCGACCATTTTCCGGCACCAGCACACATTGCCGGTATCGCCAGACGTCCGGCATTGAGTGTGGTGAGGGCGATCTTGAGACCGTCTCCCTCCCGTCCGATCAGGTTCTCTTTCGGAACACGAACCTGATGCAGTCGGGTCAGCCCGTTCTCGATCCCGCGCAGCCCCATGAACGAGTTGCGCCGCTCGACGGTGATTCCCGGCGTGTCCGCCTCGACGACGAACGCCGAAATACCGCCGCGGTGACCGTCACTACGGGGAACCCGAGCCATGACGACCAGGAGCTCAGCAACGACCCCGTTCGTGGTCCACAGTTTCAGGCCGTCGAGCAGGTATGCCTCGCCGTCCTCGGTGGGTGTTGCGCTGGACGCCAACCGGGCGGGGTCCGAACCCACGTCCGGTTCGGTGAGCAGGAACGCGGAGATCGCCCCTTTCGCGCACCGCGGGAGGAATTGCTTCTTCTGCTCGGGTGTACCGGCCAGTTTCAGTGGCTCGGGAACCCCGATCGACTGATGCGCGGAGAGCAATGCTCCGAGACTCGGGTGAACCGAGGCGACCAGCATCAGTGCTCGGTTGTAGGCGACCTGGGACATGCCCAGCCCGCCGTACTCCACCGGAATCTTGAGACCGAAGCATCCGAGATCGGCGAAACCTCGGACGTAGTCGTCGGGAATCTGCGATTGAGATTCGATCAATTGCCCATCGAGCCCTTCGCAGTACCGTCGAAGCTCGACGAGGAATCGGTTCGTGTACTCCACGTCGCCAGGGGCCGGGCGGGGGAACGGATGAACCAGATCGAGACTGAGCCGGCCCATGAAGAGTTCCTTCGCGAACGAGGGCTTGTCCCACCCCGATTCGCGCGCCTCCTCGGCTACTGCCCGGGCTTCTTCTTCGGTGACCTTTGGTGCGGATGAATCGACCATGTCGCGCCTCCTACCGACGAGTATTCCCCTTCGGCTGCAGTTCGACACGAGATCGGACGAATGCGTCGTTTTTTCCCGAGCAGAGGCGACGAACGAATAGCCTGCGTGGGTGCGCACACACTTGCGGTTGTTCGCGGTGACCGTCTTCGCGCTTGTCTGTTCGCTGGCACCGGCGCCGAGTGTTGCCGGCGCGAGCACACAGGGTGACGACTTCCTCTGGGGCGTCGCCACCTCCGGCTTCCAGTCGGAGGGGTCGTCACCGGACAGCAACTGGCGGCGCTACTCCGACGCCGGTCGGACCCACGACGAGGTCGGCAAGGCCGTCGACTTCCGGCACCGATATGCCGAGGACATCGCCAGAGCTGCCGATCTCGGCGTCGACGTGTTCAGGTTCGGCGTCGAATGGGCTCGTATCCAGCCGTCACCGACCGACTGGGACGAGGAAGAGTTTCGGTATTACGACGACGTCGTCCGGGAGATCACAAGCCACGGCATGATCCCGATGATCACCCTCGACCACTGGGTGTATCCAGGATGGGTTGCCGATCGGGGCGGCTGGGCGAATCCGAGAATCGTCGATCTCTGGATGGCCAACGCCCGGAAAGTCGTGGAACGATACGCCGCCTCGGGAGCTATATGGATCACGATCAACGAACCCACCACGTACGTGATCAAGGAACTGACGTTCGGCGGCATCCCGGCCGCCCAAGCACCGGCGATGTTCGATCGACTCATCACCGCCCATCGGCAGGCATACGACATGATTCACGAACTCGATCCAGGAGCACGGGTCAGCAGCAATCTGGCCTTCATCCCTGCGGTCGCAGATCTTTTCGACGCCACCTTCGTGGATCGGGTGCGCGACAAACTGGACTTCTTGGGCGTCGACTTCTATTACGGCCTCTCACTCGACAATCTCACCGCCGCCTACGCCGGGATCGATCAGTTCTACAACGTCAGGCCCCAACCTGAGGGCATCTACGACACCCTGATGCGGTACGCGCGAAAATTCCCCGAACTGCCACTTTATGTGGTCGAGAACGGGATGCCGACCGACAACGGGAAGGCCCGCCCAGACGGTTACACACGATCGGACCACCTCCGCGATCACATCTACTGGATAACCCGGGCCCGCGAGGACGGGGCCGACGTGATCGGCTACAACTACTGGTCGATAACGGACAATTACGAGTGGGGCTCGTTCCGCCCGCGGTTCGGGCTTTACAGAGTCGACGCAGCGACGGACCCTACGCTCACTCGCCACGCGACCGACGCAGTGTCCACCTATCGGGAGATAGTTGCTGCCGACGGTGTGAGCCCCGACTACGTTCCGGTCATGCCGCCTGCGTTCTGTTCCCTTGTCGACCCGCCGCGCAGCTGCGTGAGTACCCGTTGATGCTGTGGCGAGACGTCTGACATCGCTTGGGTGTCAGTGGATGACACCCGCCACATACCAGACCGAACTTCCGGTTTAATCGGCATGAAAACGCCACTGGAGCTGCACATATCCGTCGTACACCCCCTTGCCAGGGCAGGGGCGACGGAGGAATGTGGAAGGTATTCGGAGCACGAGACACCGCGAATCGGACCAGCAGAGGTCCGTCTCGTTCTCGCGCACTTCAGACCCCTGATCTCGGGAGGAATCATGCTTGGCCTTGCACTGGGACTCGGCGGCGCTGCCGTCGGCGTCGGCATCGGATTGTTGGGCGCCGGGGTAGGAATACTGCTCAGCGACGCCACGATCAAACACGACATACGAGAACTCACCGAGTAGGAACACGGTGACCCGCACGGACGAGGCGGCGGCGCGGCGACGTGCACGAATGAATGCACGCGTTCGGCACCCGGTCGCGTGGGCTCGCTCGCACGTCGGTCGGCGCCGGGGTGTCGAGTCGTCCGAACCGATCCCGACGGGCGCCCACGAGATAGTGGAACGCCTCTCCACTCTGCCCATCAGCAGGTGGACGTACGGATTCGATCACCAGTCGGTACGCCACCTCGGCCCGACCGCCCAGGATTTCGCGGACGCCTTCGGGCTCGGCGACGACCCGCGTCACATCGCCGCCGTCGACGCGAACGGAGTATGCATGGCAAGTATCCAGGACCTGCATCGTCGGCTCGCAAAGCTGGAAGCCGAACTCCAGCGTCTACGCGAATGCACATCCGAAGGCAGCCGGCGTTCATAACACAGCAAGTCCTGTTTCTCCACGGACTCTTCGCGACTGTTCCCGCTGCGCGTGAACGGCTGTTCGTGCAGCCGACCCTTATCGGGAACAGTTTCGGCGACCTGCTCGCACAGAAGCTTGCGGCCCGAACCTGCTCTATGTCTCCGGCGGATCGCCCGTCGCTACGGCGCGAACATCGAGTTGCCACGCACGCGCCGTACTGGATCGTCGCGGAGTCGTGGGCGGACGATATCGTCCCACCGGGGATCGACTGGCTGCGGTCGACAGTGCCTGACCCGAGTACTCGACCGACCACCGAACAGTCGAATTGATCGCGACCTTTTGTCGGTGCCCGGACCTATCGTGATCCCATGACGAACACACACCACACTCTTGATTACATCGAGATTCCTGTCGACGACCTAGCTCGCGCACGGGATTTCTATGCCGACGCGTTCGGGTGGTCGTTCAACGACTACGGCCCCACCTACGCCGGAATCCGATCGGCGAACGGCACCGACGTGGGCGGGCTGGCCCTGTCGGAAAACCACAAACCGGGCACCGGCGGCGTATTCGTGTTGCTCTACTCGGAGAATCTCGATGCCAGTGTGACGGCAGTCGAATCATCCGGTGGATCAGTTCTGCAGGGGCCGTACGAGTTCCCTGGTGGACGTCGATTCCACTTCGCCGACCCCAGCGGCAACGAACTCGGAGTGTGGGCTGCCAAGTAGCCAGCCGATATCCGTACTCACATATCGAGACCCAGGTCGAGTACACCGACCGAGTGGGTGAGCGCACCCACCGCAAGGTAATCGACACCGGTGGCGGCGTAGTCGGCTGCCATGTCCAGGGTCAGGCCACCCGAGGACTCGAGCTTGGTGGACGGTGAGGCCGCATCCCGCCGCTGCACCGCCATCTGGGTCTGCCACAGCGGAAAGTTGTCCAGCAGTACCAGTTCGGCATTCTCGGCGAGAACCTCGTCCAATTGCGTCAGGTTGTCCACCTCGACCTCACACTCGAGGTCTGGGTAGGCCGCACGCACTGCGCGCAGCGCCGCCACCACAGAACCTGCTGCGGCAACGTGATTGTCCTTGATGAGCGCGGCGTCACCGAGCCCCATCCGGTGATTGACTCCCCCGCCCACACGCACCGCGTACTTCTGCAATGCCCTCAGACCAGGCAGGGTCTTGCGACTGTCGCGGATCTTCGCGTCCGTGCCCTCGACAGCATCGACCCACTGTGCCGTGGCCGACGCGATACCGGACAGGTGGCACATCAGGTTCAGCATCGTGCGTTCCGCGGTGAGCAATCCCCTAGTCGGTGCGGTCACCGACAGCACCACTTGGCCGGGTACCACGCGGGTACCGTCCGTCACCCGATCCACGACCTCGTAGTTGCCCGAACCGATCACCTCGTCGAGAACCAACAGCCCCACATCGATCCCGGCGACGGTTCCGGCGGCACGCGACGCCACGGACGCCTTCGCCACCGCATCGGCGGGCACGGTGGCCGTCGACGTCACGTCGGGGCCATACCGGAGGTCCTCGTCCAACGCCGTCCGGAGTAACTGCAGCACTTCGTCACGTGGGAGTTCGTCCGACAACGCCATGCCCCCGTTCACAGGCGAACTCGTCATGGGCAGGCTCCTGTCAATTGCGGTTGGTGTGGTCGGTCGCGTCCGAGTACTTCGAGCCCGCCGTCGCGCATGCGTAGACGGATGCTGCACTTCCAGTCCTCGGATGTGGCCGGAAAATCGGTACGTATGTGGCAACCGCGACTCTCGGTGCGGGCGTCCGCGGCCAATGCCACGGCACTCGCCGTAAGCGTGAGTGCCGAGTCCTCGAGCGTCGAATGCCCTGTCGGCAACGCAGGCTCCGACCGAGTTGCGAGTGCCGCTCGGAGTCCGCGCAGTTCGTCGCCGTCGCGAATCACGGAGGCGTACTTCGTCATCAGTTCCTGCACGACGGGCCGCGGCGCCGCCCACGAGGAACCAGTAGATGCGTCGGTCACCTCGACGCGAACTTCGGTCCGTTCGGTCGCTGCGATCCCGACGCGTTCACCGACGACAAGCCCCTCGAGCAAACTGTTCGACGCCAACCGGTTCGCGCCGTGCAGTCCGGTGCGGGCAACCTCACCGGCCGCGTACAAGCCCGGGACAGTGGTGCGCCCGTGCACATCGGTGACGACTCCGCCGCACGAATAGTGCGCGGCCGGCGCCACCGGGATCAATTGGGACTGCGGGTCGATTCCGGCGTCGCGGCAGGATGCGGTGATCGTCGGGAACCGGTCCGCGAACCCGCTGACCCGGCGAGCGTCGAGGAAGACGTGGTCCGCGCCCGATTCGGTAAGTCGAAGTGCAATCGCACGCGACACCACATCACGCGGAGCCAGATCGCCGAGGGGGTGCGCGTCCGCGGTCACCGACTTTCCGTCGGCATCGACGAGCACCGCACCTTCGCCTCGTACTGCCTCACTGATCAGCGGGCGACGGCCCACACCGTTCACCGCGAACAGGACGGTGGGATGGAACTGGATGAACTCGAGATCCGCGACGTCCGCGCCGGCGGCCAGAGCCAACTCGATTCCGTCTGCCGTTGCACCAGCAGGATTGGTGCTGCAGGAGTAGAGCTGGCCGAGCCCGCCGGTCGCCAGTAGGACGGCCGGTGCATGAATCACACCGAGTCCGCGCGGCGAACTTACGAGCAGACCCGATACTCCGGCACTGCCGGTCAGTACCCGAACCGCCATCGTTCCGAAGAGCACGTCCTGATCTGCGGCACTGACACGTTGCACCTCGGCACCGGTGGCGTCACCGCCCGCGTGCACGATCCGGCGGGCGCTGTGCCCGCCTTCACGTGTGTGGGCGATGTTGCCGTCCCGGCCTCGATCGAACACCGCACCCGATGCTGTCAGCTTTGCCACCGCGTCGCGGCCGGCGGTGACGATCGACCGGACCGCGTCCTCATCGCACATACCCGCGCCCGCTGCGCACGTGTCCGCGACATGACGTTCGACCGTGTCGAACGCGTCGTGACCGTCGACCACCGCTATGCCGCCCTGGGCGAACTGGGTTGCCGTGTCGAGCGGACCGTTCTTGCTGACGGTGAGCACCTGCAGTCCCTGCCGAGATGCCGTCCGCGCGGCTGTCAAGCCCGCAACACCGCCACCGACCACCACCAGATCAGCGTGGTCTTCCCAGGAAACCCCCGGGACGGGCATCGTCACTCGCCTCCGCCGGGGTTGCCGATCTCGATCATCCGCTGAACGGACGCACGCGCCTGCTCCGCGGTGGCCGGGTCGACGTGAACCTCGTCCTTGTTTTCGAGAAGGCACCGCAACAGCGCTGCCGGGGTGATCATCTTCATGTACGGGCAGGAAGCGCGATCGTTGACAGCCTGGAAATCGACCTCGGGCGCCGCCTTGCGCAACTGGTGCAGCATGCCGACCTCGGTGGCGACGAGAACCTGCTTGGCGCCGGTATCACGGGCCGCGTCGAGCATGCCACCGGTCGAGAGGATTTTCACCTTGTCCTCGGGTACGAAGCCTTCACCGGCGAGGTACAGGGCAGACGTCGCGCAACCGCATTCCGGGTGCACGAAAAGCTCGGCGTCAGGGTGTGACTTCGACTGCGCCGTGAGTTCGTCCCCGTTGATTCCGGCGTGTACGTGGCACTCGCCGGCCCAGATGTGCATGTTCTCGCGGCCGGTCACGCGCTTCACGTGGGCGCCGAGGAACTGGTCGGGCAGGAACAGCACCTCGCGGTCCGGGTCTATCGACGCCACGACGTCGACCGCGTTGGACGACGTGCAGCAGATGTCGGTGAGACCCTTCACCTCGGCGGTGGTGTTCACGTACGACACCACTACGGCATCCGGGTGGTCGGCCTTCCATGCCCGCAGGTCGGCCGCGGTGATCGAGTCGGCGAGCGAACATCCGGCCCGCTCGTCGGGGATCAGCACCGTCTTCTGCGGGCTGAGGATCTTGGCGGTCTCGGCCATGAAGTGCACACCGCAGAACACGATGGTGTCCTCCGGCGCCTCCGCCGCGATCCGCGAGAGCGCGAGCGAGTCTCCGACGTGGTCGGCGACGTCCTGGATGGCCGGGAGCTGGTAGTTGTGCGCCAGCAGTGTGGCCCCGCGCGCACGTGCCAGACGTTTGATCTCGGCGGCCCATTCTTCGCTCGCCTCGACGCCGGTGTATCCGCCCGGACCGTCCTGGATCTGCGAGTCGCTACCCGCCCACAACGTGCTCGTCATGGCTTGCTCCTTCACCGTGAACCCGGGCGAGCTGGCCCGGATTTCTCAAACCGAGGTTTTCGACTTATGATCGAAAACATGCTCAATGGTAACACCACCACTCACGAGGTCCTCACCGCGGTGTTCCAAGTTCGCGGTATCGAGCATCCCGAACTCGCCGTTCTTCTGTGGCAGCGGGCGCTCGATCCCGCCAAGGGAACGTGGTCCCTCCCCGGCGGCACCCTCCGTGGCGACGAAGACCTGTCCACGTCCGCGCACCGTCAGCTGGCCGAGAAGGTCGACGTGCGCAAGGTGGCCCATCTCGAGCAGCTCTCCGTGTTCAGCGCACCCGATCGCGTACCCGGCCCCCGCCGGATCGCCTCGACGTTCCTCGGCCTCGTTCCACTGACGTCCGACCCGCAGCTGCCGGAGGACACTGCGTGGCATCCTGTGTCGAACCTGCCACCCATGTCGTTCGACCATGGCACCGTTGTCGAACACGCCCGCAATCGACTGGCCGCGAAGCTGTCCTACACGAACATCGCCTTCGGACTCGCCCCAGACGAGTTCGCCATGTCTACTCTGCGAGAAATCTATTGCGCAGCACTCGGATACCAGGTCGATGCCACCAACTTGCAGCGCGTCCTGAACCGACGAGGCGTGCTCACCGCGACAGGCAATACAGCGAAGTCCGGCAAGACGGGCGGCCGTCCGCCGGCGCTGTACCGCTTCACCGACGGAAGTCTTCGCGTCACAGACGAGTTCGCGGCGCTTCGGCCGCCCACCTGATCTCCCCCGGCGCGAGGTCGCCCTCAGGCGAGACACCGTCCTGCACCTCGCCCTCCGGCTCGTCGTCCTCGTGGTCGTCGCCCTCGTGGTCGGTGACACCGAGATCGTCGTAGGGATTGAACGCTGCCAAGATCAGCGTCACCACACACGCCGCCAACGGCTGGAAGACGAGCACGAGGAACGTGCCGACCCCCGGTGGGACGGCGAACACATCGCCCGGCCCGAAGGACGACAGTTGCGGATAGCGCAGTCCCGCGACAACCATCCCGGAACCGGCCATCACCGCAGCACCTGCAGCCGAACCGAGCAACACGCCTGCGAAGGTGAACGGACCACGGCTCCGACGAAAAGCCCACACGGCTGCCGCGGAGACGACGCCGACCACGAGCCCTGCACACGCCAGCATCGCCGTGGCATCGAAGCGGTGCAGGCTCTCCCCGGTCAACGGTACGGCCCGCCCGGAGGACAACATCAGTTCGTGCTGGGCCGGGGCCAGGAAACCCCACGCGACGCCCACCACGGCACTGGCGACGACGATTGCGCACGCCGCGAGCAGTGCCGCACCGAGCTGGGTTCCGCGAAGACGGTTCACGCCGTCCGACGCTACCTCCGGCCGAGGTCTATCGAGTCGAACACGCCGTGGCGGGAGCATTTCGCCCACCATCCGTCTGGGCTGATCTGCACGATCATGCGCCGGCCGCAGGCCATGCAGAACCGGGGTGGCTCGAGTCCGAGTTGCGCGGCAGTCGGAACGGCGTCGTCTACGCCCTCGACGACCCGGCGACCGGTGTACACGTTGAACGCAGCCTCGACCTCACCGCCGGCCCCGTCCTGCACGGGGACCATCACAGCGTGTCGTTCAGAG
The DNA here is from genome assembly GCF_055231015.1 of Rhodococcus quanlei. Classification (NCBI taxonomy): domain Bacteria; kingdom Bacillati; phylum Actinomycetota; class Actinomycetes; order Mycobacteriales; family Nocardiaceae; genus Rhodococcus; species Rhodococcus quanlei. The sequence continues at coordinate 87,375 of NZ_JBUYWD010000025.1, forward strand.
CCTTGATGGGCATCTGCAGATCGACCAGAAGGTCGAGGTCCTGCTCAGCCGGGCGCCCGAGGGTGGTCAGGTAGTTGCCCACGATGACGGCGTTGATGCCGCCGAGAATGCCCTGCTGGGCACCCAGGTCGCCGAGGGTGATCTCGCGCCCGCCGGCGAATCGGAGAATGGTGCGCGGCAGCGCGAGACGGAACGCGGCAACCGACTTGAGCGCCTCGCTCGCCGGAAGCACCTCGAGGTCCCCGAACGGGGTGCCCGGGCGCGGGTTCAGGAAGTTGAGCGGAACCTCATCGGGCTCGAGCTCTGCCAGATTGGCGGCGAACTCGGCGCGCTGTTCGAGGCTTTCCCCCATACCGAGGATGCCGCCGCAGCACACCTCCATACCCGCCTCGCGGACCATGCGCAAAGTGCCCCAGCGCTCTTCCCAGGTGTGGGTGGTCACGACGTTCGGGAAGTGCGACCGCGAGGTTTCGAGATTGTGGTTGTACCGGTGCACACCCATCGCCGCGAGCTGGTCTACCTGCTCCTGCGTGAGCATTCCCAGGGAGCAAGCGATCTGAATGTCGACCTCGTTGCGGATCGCCTCGATACCTGCGGCGACCTGGGCGAGCAGACGATCGTCGGGACCACGAACGGCGGCAACGATGCAGAACTCACTGGCACCCGATTTCGCGGTCTGCTTTGCAGCCTCCACCAGCGACGGAATGTCGAGCCACGCAGCCCGCACAGGCGACTGGAACAGACCCGACTGCGAGCAGAAGTGGCAGTCCTCGGGGCAACCGCCGGTCTTGAGGCTGATGATGCCCTCGACCTCCACCTCGGGCCCGCACCACTTCATGCGGACATCGTGCGCGAGGGTCAGCAAATCCTCGAGACGCTCGTCGTCCAATTGCAGGACCTCGAGAACCTGAGCCTCGGTCAACGGCTCACCGCGTTCGAGAACCTGTTCACGCGCGGTCGCGAGAATGTCTGTCTGGACGGGCACCGACGTCACGTGAATCTCCTGAAGAATGGAATTGAACACCGTACAAGTTGAACGGTGTTCACCGTAGATCCGTGGTGCAATGGTGTCAAAGCAATCCAACGAACGGGAGCGAATCACAGTGCAATTGCGACGAGGCGACGTACTGGGCGGCGCGATGGCCATCCTGGACGAGTACGGTCTGGCCGATCTCACGATGCGTCGACTTGCGACCTCGCTCAGTGTGCAGCCCGGCGCTCTGTACTGGCACTTCCCGAACAAACAGACGCTCCTCGGCGCCATGGCAGACAAGATTCTCGAGGACGTCGACGCCCTGTCCGAATCTCCCTCGGACGGCTCACCCACCGACTGGTCCGAGCGCGTCGTCGAGCTGGCGCACCGCCTGCGCTCGGCACTGCTGGCACATCGCGACGCCGCAGAACTGGTATCCGCAACGTATGCGTCACGGATGACCAACAGCCGTGTCCGCGAGAGCTTCGCCAGCGCAGCCGCGATGTCCGGGATCTCCCGAGAACACGCCGAGTTGGCGTCGTACTCACTGCTCTATTACGTGCTCGGCCACACGGTCGACGAACAGTCGCACACCCAGATGATCTCCGCCGGAGCCCTGACCCGCGGCACGATTGCACCGGACGCGCCCGAGTCGTCGTTGGCCGAGTACGACGAGGATCTTCGCGACGGCGATCCGGCCATCCGATTCGATTTCGGTCTGAACCTGTTCGTCGACGGCATTCGCGCACGGCTGAAAGAGCGCACGCCCCACTCCTGAAGAGCGCACACTGAACGTCATGGCACCATCCCGCCACGGTCGTCACCGATCGGAGCTGCGCCATGTTCAGATCCCCACCACTCAGGTCCACACTCATCGCCCTCGTGACGATGGTCGTCGTCTCGTTCCTGGCCACGCCGGTGGTGCATGCCGACGACCGGACGCAGGACGACAGAGCAGCAGGAACTGTCGTCGACGTCGCACCGCTCCCCCGTGACAGCTGGCTCGACGGCACCGAACGCGCCCACCTACTGACGTACCGAACAACCGGACCCACCGGCGAGCCGGCACTGAGCACCGGAGCCGTATTCGTTCCGCCCGGCACACCCCCGCCCGGAGGTTGGCCGGTGATCTCGTGGGCGCACGGAACGGTCGGAATCGCCGACCACTGCGCGCCGACCCGCACCGGAAGGATCGGCGGACCGTATGTGACGCACTGGTTCTCGCAGGGTTACGCACTGGTGGCAACCGACTACGTCGGCCTGGGCACACCCGGTATCCACCCCTATCTGGACGGGGCGTCGGAAGCTCACGCGGTGATCGACATGGTCCGGGCCGCACACGCCGTCGAACCCGATCTGTCGTCTCGCTGGGCGGTAATCGGGCAGTCCCAAGGAGGCCACGCAGCCCTCAGAACTGCCGCGATCGCCACCGATTACGCGCCCGAACTCGATTATCGCGGAGCGGTGGCGACGGGCGCACCGTCGAACATCGAAAACCTGGCATTTCTGGGAGGTCCGGACTTTCCGGAGTTGCCGCTCGAGGGCAGCACCGTGTTCATCGCGTACATGCTCGCCGGCCTACGGGCGTCTCGGCCACACGTGGATATCGATTCCTACCTGAGTGCGCAGGGTCGTGAGGCACTGCAGATCGCGGAGCAGTACTGCTACGCGGACGCCGCTCAGCGGTTGGCCGGTGTGACGATCGGTGACCTGCTCTCGAAGTCTCTGAACGATCCGGTCTTTCTGGAAGCGGCACGCAGCGCACTGCACGTTCCCGCGTCCGGTTACGATCGCCCGCTGTTCATCGGACACGGCCTCGTGGACGTGATGGTCCCGGTGGCGTTCACCTTCGCGCTGGTGTCCCAACTCCGGGCGAACGGTGAGCACTTCGACTTTCGCACCTATCCCACCGGGCATCTGCAGACCATGCCCGCATCGCTCGAAGACACAACACCCTTCGTCGCGCGCATTCTCACGAAGTAGGTGGGCCAGCCTCAACGCCCGCGGCCCGGCAAGGAGCTAGACCGCAAATCGCAGGCGGCGCAGCGCAAATCCCTGACTCCCAGCGAACAGTGCAACATCCACTGCGACCGCGAGGACGGCCAACAGCACGAGCACCGTTGCGCCGATGGCCGAGACTGCGGCGACTGCGGCCGCCGCCAGGAGGTTGACGGTCATCACCAACCTCAGGACCGTGCGCAGCGGTAGCCAAGTCAGCATGGCCACGATCAGTCCCGCCCACAGGACAACCACGATGCCAGCAACCACCAGCAGCCACACAGGCATCGGGAGGGTCTTGGCGATGAACGGGGCCGCGACTGCGACCCCACCTCCGAAGATCGTGCAATAGGCGGCATCGAACCAGAGGCTCAGCCGTCCGATCCGCTCACCGCCCCATTTGCCCACCGTAAGGATGGTACACGGATCCGCTTTGCGATCAGCACGTCTGATCCACACGGACTACAAACCGAAATCGCATGCTTACCGGGCAGTGTGGCGCAACCATCGGCACCACCGAGGACTACCTGATCCAGATGTGGCCGACCACCGAGCCGGAACCCCCGCACCAAACGAAGAATCTGTCCGGTAGATAGGTAAGGTGTCGACAACGACAAGGAAGTCCACCTGGCTCCTTGACTGCCTCGTCGAGGCGCCCTTCGAGGACGACGTGGTCCGAATGTGGCCTACTAGACGGTATGGAACGACCACGCTAGATGAATAACCTGTCGGCCATCTGAGATCTCGCCTGGTATGCCTCCACCCGCGTGGAGGCATACCAGGCGGTCATCACTATGTGTATCGGATCGGCCCATGACCGCCCGACCGCCCGACCGCCCCATCGAAGCACTGAGGACCCCACATGCTTGTCGAGCGCTATCAGTCCGTGGTGACGACCGAGTATCACTTGCTCGAAATCTCAACCGACCAATTCCGTGAGGTCATCAATGGCCAATACCCGGAGTTCAATCTCGCACTGTTCGCAGAAGACCAACTCTACGTAAGAGTGGGAGTCCGGTACGGACCCGTGAACGTCGATCTCGAAATACACGACACACCACCGCAGTACGACGACACCGAGTGGGAAGACGCTGCTGAAGGTGATTTGGTCTACGACTGGGACAGGGGCGTCGCAGTCCGAGGACTGGAGCTGTTTCAGGCCATACCTGAGAATGAGGACGAGAAGCTCACGCCGCCTGGCCGACACCGGTACCGAGTCCGTATCTACGCTCGCGGAAAGAACATCGAATACGACGGGGCCATCTTCGAGAACCCCGTCGAGGACTACCTGATCCAGATGTGGCCGACCACCGTCCCGGAACCGCCACGCCAGACGAAGAACCTATCCGGCGTGTGAGGTCAGCCCGGCGGCTGCTCCCCACCGGTTACGCCTTCGAGCCACTCCGGATCGAACCAGCCCGCAGCGGCACGCGTGAAGTCCTCACGACCGAGCCTGCCACTACCGGCCGGCACTCGCCCGGTGACGGGAACAGCCGTCACCGCAGGTAAGTCATCGAGGTTGCACTGCTCCGCGAGACCGGGATGCTCCGGCCACGAACCGATCACCACACCCGCACAGGTGACCCCATCGGCCTTCAACGCCCGAACGGTCAGCTCCGAATGATTCAGTGTCCCCAGCGAAGCCGCAGCGACGACCACCACGGGCACACCGAGGTCACGAGCCACATCTGACAACGTGAAGCCGTCAACACCGAGCCGCACCAGCAGCCCGCCCGCACCTTCGACGAGAACGAGGTCGTGCGAAGCCGCCAAGTTGTTCACCGCGTCGATCACCTGCTCACGCTCGAGCAACGGCATCCCGGCACGACGTGCTGCAGTATTCGGCGCCAACGGGTCCGGGTAACGGACCAATTCGACGAGATCGGTGACACCCGTGAGCCGCTCGATCTCCGCAAGATCCCCCGCCTCGCCGGGAGCGACACCAGTCTGGGCCGGTTTGCACACCGCCACCGTCCGCCCTGCTGCGACCGCAACGGCAGCCAATGCGGCGGTGACGATGGTCTTTCCGACATCGGTGGACGTGCCGGTGACCACGAGGACGCTCACGCGCTCGCCCCTGCCAGCACGTCGGACAAGACCTTTTCGATGAGCGTCATGTCTTCTTCGTCGAGGGTGGCACGGGCGGTCAGACGCAGCCGTGACGTGCCTTCCGGCACCGATGGCGGGCGAAAGCATCCGACGTGCAGGCCCCGCTCCCGGCACGCCGTGGCCGCGTCGAACGCGCGTTGCGGATCGCCGAGAATCACCGAGACCACCGCCGAATGCGGTGTGCGTGCCCCGGTCATCTCGGCAAGTTGGTGGGCGCGAGCAAGTACGCGCTCTGCTCGCTCGGGTTCTGCGATCAGCACGCGCAGCGCCGCATGGGCCGCGCCGACAGCAGCGGGCGCTAGACCTGTATCGAAGATGAACGTACGCGCGGCATCGATCAGGTGCGCTCGCACCTTCCCGGCGGCGAGGACCGCACCGCCCTGACTGGCCAGCGATTTGGACAACGTCGCCGTCACGACGACGTCGGGCTCCCCCGCCAAGCCCACCTCGTGAACAAGCCCCCGCCCGCCCTGGCCACGCACCCCGATGCCATGCGCTTCGTCGACGAGCAGCAATGCACCCCTCTCACGGCACACCCGGTGCAGTTCCACCAACGGCGCCAGGTCTCCGTCCGCGCTGAACACGGAATCGGTGAGGACGAGCGCACGGTCCTCGGTCCTCGTGGCCAGCGCGTCGGCGACAAAACCGGGGTCGTTGTGCGGGGCGACCACAACGCGGGACCGAGACAACCGGCACGCGTCGACGAGGGAGGCATGGCTGCCGGCATCGGAAATCACCAGCGCATCGCGTCCCGCGAGAGCCGTCACCGCACCCAGGTTGGCGGCGTACCCGGACGAGAACACCAGACCGGATTCTGCGCCAACGAACTCGGCTAGCTCGTGTTCGAGCGCTTCGTGTGCGGTGGTCGACCCCGTGACCAGTCGCGATCCGGTGGCGCCGGTCCCCCAGCGACGGACGGCGGCGATCCCGCCCTCGACGACGTCGGGATGACGAACGAGGCCCAGATAGTCGTTGGACGCCAGGTCGACAGGCTCCCCCACTGCTTGCCGGGGCCGTACCTCCCGGCGCAGACCCGCCTCGCGACGAGCGGCTTCGATCTCGTCCAGCCAGGCCAATGAGGTGTATTCGGTGCCCACGAGTCTCGACCATACTCGACTTGAACACCGTTCAACCCCGGTGGTGGCCCACAAAATGTGCCCGCTATCGTCGTGGGCGTGGCTGCTTTCCCGTCTACGCGACTTTCGCCCGCTCGAATCTCCGAGCTCGATGCCCGACACCTGTGGCATCCGTACGGCGCCGTACCGGCATCCACGGTCCCCCTCGTGATCGAGAGCGCGCAAGGAACCAGATTACGGCTGGCCGACGGCCGCGAAATCGTGGACGGAATGAGCAGCTGGTGGGCCGCCGTTCACGGCTACGGGCACCCGGTGCTCGACGAAGCCGCAACCGCACAGCTCGGGCGGATGAGTCACGTCATGTTCGGAGGGCTCACCCACGAACCTGCGGCGGGGCTCGCCGAACTGCTCGTCGACATCACACCGGCCGGGCTCGACCGGGTGTTCCTCGCCGATTCCGGCTCCGTATCCGTCGAGGTTGCCGTGAAGATGGCGCTGCAGTATTGGCGCAGCCGGGGCCGGCCGGAGAAGCACCGTCTGCTGACGTGGCGCGGCGGTTATCACGGCGACACCTTCGCACCGATGAGTGTGTGCGATCCGGACGGCGGCATGCATTCACTGTGGACCGACGTCCTGGCTCGCCAGGTGTTCGCACCGAAGCCGCCTGCCGAGTTCGATCCGTCCTACATCGCCGAGTTCGAGCAACTCGTGCTCACCCACCGCGACGAACTCGCGGCCATCATCGTGGAACCGCTGGTCCAAGGCGCAGGCGGCATGAGCTTCCACGACCGGCGGTACCTCACCGAGCTGCGCAGACTGTGCGACGAGCACGACCTGCTGCTGATCTTCGACGAGATCGCCACCGGATTCGGACGCACCGGCGAACTGTTCGCCGCCGATCACGCCGGAATCAGCCCTGACGTCATGTGCGTCGGAAAAGCTCTCACCGGCGGTTACATGACTCTCGCCGCCACACTGTGCTCCGCAGAGATCGCCGCGACGATCAGTGCCGGCGAGGCCGGTGGCCTCATGCACGGGCCCACCTTCATGGCCAATCCTCTGGCCTGCGCGGTAGCCGTTGCCTCGACGCAGCTCCTTCTCTCACGTGATTGGCGCGGTGAAGTCGCCGCGCTCACCGACGGACTCGAACGGGGACTCGCACCGGCTCGCACCATGCCCGGCGTCGTGGACGTTCGGGTTCTGGGCGGAATCGGCGTGATCGAACTGGACCGTCCTGTCGACATGGAAGCGGCCACCGATGCGGCAGTGAACGCAGGCGTGTGGTTGCGCCCCTTCCGCACTCTGATCTACGCGATGCCGCCGTACATCTGCTCCGAGGACGACGTGGCCTCGATCTGTGCGGCCATGCTGGCGGCCGCCGCCACGGGAGCGCCCTCTCCGCGGAGCTGAGGGCAGGCGCCTAGGGTTCTAGTCATGGCCGAGAACGCTTCGACGCCCGTGTGGCCCGGAAGCGCCTACCCGCTCGGCGCCACCTACGACGGAGCGGGCACCAACTTCTCCGTGTTCTCGGAAGTCGCAGAAGCCGTCGACCTGTGCCTGGCCGCCGAGGACGGCACCGAAACACGCATTCGCCTCGAGGAAGTCGACGGTTACGTCTGGCATGCCTACCTCCCTTTCGTCGTCCCGGGCCAGCGGTACGGATACCGAATCCACGGACCCTGGGATCCGGCGAGCGGGCTTCGATGCGATCCCAGCAAACTTCTCCTCGATCCTTACGGCAAGGCGTTCGACGGCACCTTCGACAACGATCCGTCGCTGTTCTCGTACGACACGGCGTCGGGCGAGGACGGTGCGCCGACAGCGTTGGACTCGTTGGGCCACACCATGACCACGGTGGTCATCAACCCGTTCTTCGACTGGGCATCCGACCGCGCCCCGAATCGGCCGTACCACGAGACCGTCATTTATGAGGCCCACGTGAAAGGCATGACCGCGACGCATCCCGATGTGCCCGAGGAACTGCGCGGGACGTACGCCGGTCTCGCGCACCCGGCGGTGATCGACCACCTCACCCGGCTCGGAGTCACCGCGATCGAACTGATGCCCGTACACCAATTCATGCACGACCAGATACTGCTCGATCGTGGCCTGCGGAACTATTGGGGTTACAACACGTTCGGCTTCCTCGCACCCCACACCGGATACTCCTCCGTCGACAAACCAGGCGCGGCGGTCTCCGAGTTCAAGGCGATGGTGCGCTCGTTCCACGCGGCCGGAATCGAGATGATCCTCGACGTCGTCTACAACCACACCGCCGAGGGAAATCACCTCGGCCCCACCATCTGTTTCCGTGGGATCGACAACGCCGCCTACTACCGTCTCGTCGACGGGGACGCCGGGCACTACATGGACTACACCGGCACCGGGAACAGCCTGAACGCCCGCCACCCACACACGCTTCAACTCATCATGGATTCGTTGCGGTACTGGGTGACGGAGATGCACGTCGACGGTTTCCGATTCGACCTGGCCGCCACACTCGCACGCGAACTGCATGACGTGGACCGGCTTTCGGCGTTCTTCGATCTGGTGCAGCAAGATCCGATCGTCAGCCAGGTGAAGCTGATCGCCGAGCCCTGGGATGTGGGCGAGGGCGGATACCAGGTCGGCAACTTCCCCGGTCTGTGGACGGAATGGAACGGTAAGTACCGGGACACCGTGCGCGACTACTGGCGCGGCGAACCGTCCACGTTGGGCGAGTTCGCATCCCGGCTGACCGGTTCGTCGGACCTGTACGAGGCCACGGGTAGGCGCCCCGGGGCGAGCATCAACTTCGTCGTCGCCCACGACGGTTTCACACTCCGCGATCTGGTCTCGTACAACGAGAAACACAACCTCGCGAACGGGGAAGACAACCGCGACGGCGAAAGCTACAACCGATCGTGGAACTGCGGCGTCGAGGGACCGACGGACGACCCGGAGGTACTCGCGCTCCGTGATCGACAGAGTCGCAACATCCTCGCCACCCTGCTGCTGAGTCAGGGCACCCCGATGCTGGCTCACGGCGACGAATTGGGCCGAACTCAGCATGGCAACAACAACGTCTACTGCCAGGATTCCGCATTGTCGTGGATGAACTGGTCACTCGCGGACGCCAACTCCGATCTGGTCGAGTTCACCAGGCGGGCGATTGCGTTGCGCAAGGACAATCCAGTCTTCCGTCGACGCAGATTCTTCGAGGGCAAACCGATTCGCAGTGGTGAGCAGACCCGGGACATCGCCTGGATGACGCCGACCGGAGACGAAATGACACCCGGTGACTGGGACAGCGGTTTCGGGAAATCGCTCGTCGTGTTCCTCAGCGGTGAGGGCATCCCCGAACCCGACCAACGCGGTCAACGGATAGTCGGAGATTCGTTCCTGCTGTGCTTCAACGCCCACGACGGGGACATCGAGTTCGTCACCCCGGGCGCCGATCACGCTGGTGAATGGACGGTCGTACTCGACACCGTGTCCGTGACGGGGGTGAGCGACACAGTGGTCGAGGCGGGCTCTCCGCTGACGATTCGTGCTCGTTCCCTCGCAGTACTCCGAAGGACACGGTGAACGTCATGACAGAAAGACCCATCACTTCCACGTATCGCCTGCAGTTGCGCGGCGACGGGTTCGGTTTCGCAGAGGTACTCGATCTCCTCGGCTACTTCGACGATCTGGGCGTCTCGCATCTGTACCTGTCCCCCGTCCTCACGGCCACCATTGGCTCCACGCACGGGTACGACGTCACCGATCCGACGTCGGTGTCGGAGGCGCTCGGAGGCCGCGACGGGTTCGTGACCCTTGCACATGCAGTACGTGATCGCGGGATGGGCTTGTTGGTCGATATCGTGCCCAACCATCTCGGCATCGGCGTCCCTAGTGAAAATCACTGGTGGTGGGACGTTCTCACCCATGGCCGCGATTCCGAATACGCCCGCTTCTTCGACATCGACTGGCGCAGCGACAACGAGGTCGACGGCAAGTTGGGCCTGCCGATGCTCGGCTGCGAATCCGATGTGGATGCACTGACGATCGACCGGGATGGGGCTCGGCCACAGCTCGGATATTACGAACACCGCTTCCCCATCGCCCCCGGAACCGACGGCGACAACCCAGCCGCCGTCCACGACGCGCAGTGCTACCGACTGATCCCGTGGAATGCGGGGATCGTCGGCTATCGCCGGTTCTTCGGCATCAACGAGCTCGCTGCCGTCCGCCAGGAGGACCCGGTCGTGTTCGACGCCACCCACCGCGAACTCGCAACCTGGGTGGAGGAGGGTTTGATCGACGGCGTCCGTGTGGACCACCCGGACGGCCTGGCCGACCCCCACGAGTATCTGAATCGTCTTCGGGGCGTTCTAGGGCGGGCCCGACTCCTCGTGATCGAGAAGGTCCTCGGCTCGCACGAAACCCTCGATCCGACACTGCCGGTGGATGGAACAACCGGTTACGACGCGCTCTCCGATCTCGGTGCCGTGTTTCTCGACCCCCGAGGTGCTGCCGGTCTCACCGCACTCTCGGTGAGCAGCACCGGCGACCGGGGCGATGCCCGCGATCTTGCCGACCAGGAGCGGGCACTCAAACGACAGGTGGCGTCCGAGGCATTACCGTATGAGGTGCGCCGACTGGCCAGAGCCGTCGAACGCGAATCATCGACGCCGACCGACCGGGTCGAACTCACGTCAGCACTCGTCGACCTTCTCGCCGAACTCCCGGTGTATCGCACGGATTATGCACCGTTGCGCGGAGGTCTCGGCCGCACCATCGGCAGACTCTCGGTGGACCAGCCCGAACGATACGGCGAATGGGCCGCGATCATCGAAGCCCTCGCCGCGCGCGGCGAAGCAGCCGTTCGTTTCCAACAGGTGTGCGGCGCGGTCACGGCAAAAGCTGTCGAAGACTGCCTCTTCTACCGGACCGCACGATTGGTGTCCCTACAGGAAGTCGGTGGCGATCCCGGCCGGTTCGGCATTCCGGTCACCGAATTTCACCACGCCTCCGCTGAGCGGGCCCTGAACTGGCCCCGAACCATGACCACCCTCTGCACGCACGACACGAAACGCGGCGAGGACGTGCGCGCCCGCATCGGCGTCCTGTCCCAGGTTCCCGGTCTGTGGGCGCGGTGCGTCGAGCAGTGGGAACGACGAGCCCCGAGTCCCGATCCTGCGACCGGATTGTTTCTGTGGCAGAACGTGTTCGGTGTGTGGCCTGCCGACGGCCGGACCACACCGGAATTGCGGCAGCGCCTTCACGCCTACGCAGAGAAAGCCGTACGCGAAGCCGGCACTCACACAACGTGGACGCAGGTGAACCGTGACTTCGAAACTCGCCTCCACGATTGGGTGGACGAGGTTGTCGACGGACCGGTCGGTGAATCCGTTGGCGCGCTCGCTGCCCAGCTCGCACCGCACGGTTGGTCCGATTCACTCGGCCAGAAGCTTCTCCAACTGTGCGGACCCGGTATCCCCGACACCTACCAGGGCACCGAGCGGTGGGAAGACTCACTCGTGGATCCGGACAACCGCCGATTCGTCGACTACGCCCGAGTCCGCGCGGGACTCGATGACATCGAGACCACGCCGCCACCGGTCGAGGGCACCGGTCTGGCGAAGCAGCATCTCGTCCAGCAGGCTCTGCGACTGCGTCGCGACCACCCGACGTGCTTCGTCGGCGGACGGTACACACCGATCTTCGCCCGCGGCACCTGTGCCGATCACCTGATCGGGTACGGACGCGGACCGGCCCAAGAACCAATGCGAGTGATCGCCCTGGCAACCCGACTGTCCGTCATACTCGAGGAGACCGGCTGGGACGATACCGCCGTGGACCTTCCGGCAGGCCAGTGGACCGACTTGCTCACCGGCCGACAGCATTCGGGAACGGTATTGCTAGCCGATCTCCTCGACCGATACCCCGTAGCCCTGCTACACCGGAATGAGCACGACAACTGATCGGAGTGTCATGACCACACGCACAGTCGTTGCCCGCGAATACGGCGGACCGGAAGCTCTGGCCGTCATAGAACGAGACGTACCCGATCCTGCTGCAGGTGAGGTGCGAGTTTCGGTGCGCGCCATCGGCGTGAACCCCTACGATTACAAAAGTTACGGCGGATTGTTCGACGCCGACGAGAGCAAACTTCCGATCTCTCTGGGTGCGGAAGCGGCCGGAGTCGTCGACATGGTGGGTGACGGTGTGAACGTCGAGGTCGGCAGCGAAGTGATCGTGTACCCGGCAAAGGGCGGCAGCTACGCGGACACCATCGTCGTACCTGAAACCTCTGTCGTTCCGAAGCCTTCGAACCTGTCATGGGAGCAAGCCAGCGGTTTACTCCTGACGGGTGTCACCGCGGCGGACCTTGTCGAAACGGTCGGGGTGAAGTCGGGCGATACCGTCCTCGTCCACGCGGCAGCGGGCGCAGTAGGGGCTTTGGCAGTTCAGTTGGCCCGCGCCCGAGGTGCTTCGGTGATCGGTACCGCACGAGCGGACAACCACAATTACGTTCGAGAGCTCGGCGCGGTTCCGGTCGAGTACGGGTCCGGGCTCGCCGATCGTGTGCGCGCAGCGGCACCCGATGGCGTCGACGCAGCCATCGACACCGTCGGTACCGAGGAAGCAGCGGACGTGTCGGTGGAGTTGGTCACCGACCGCACGCGCATCGCGACGACCGTGCCCGGTCCTATCGCCGAAGAACGCGGAATCACGTTGGTGGGAATGAGCGCAACCAGCACCGAGAATCGCAGGAACGCTCGACCCGCGTTGATGGAGGCGGCGGCACGCGGCGATCTGCAGGTGCGGATCGCCAAAGTGTTCCCACTGACCGACGCGGCGGAGGCACACCGGCAACTCGCGCAGCCACACGAGCCAGGAAAGTTCATCCTCCTCCCCTGACCCCACCCTGACGAATGTCACAGCGGTTCGGCTCACGCAAACCGGTGCGACATTCGTCCACGAAGACTCCCGTCAGTCCAGGACAGCGGTGGCCTCCACCTCGACGAGCAGATCCGGCTCTCCCAGCGCCGCCACCCCAAGCAAGGTGATCGGTGTGACCGGATCGACGCCGAGCTTGGCTGCAGCACGCGATACGCCCTCACCCAGCAAGCGCACCTAATCATCGCCCTGTATACGAGCGCGGGTGACGACCCCGAACGTTGTCGGCACTCTGTGGAGCAGGGATGGACCCTCTCGTGACCCCGGCGAATGTCACAGCGGTTCGCGTGAGCTGAACCGGTGTGACATCGGTCGGGAGCGGGGTGGGTTCAGGTGCCGTCCTGCTCGCGCTGCTTACGCCGTTCACGCTCGACGCGCCGCTGTTGCTCGGCGCGCTCACGACAGCGGCGAAGGAACTCCTCGTCGTCTTCAGGGGTCTGGGCGACGTGCCGTCCGGGCCGCTCGTACTCCCCGTAACCGGTGCGGGGCGACGACACCGAAGCTCCGAAACTGGTGCCACGGCCCACGAAGAGCCACAACAGTGAGCCCAACGTGGGGAGGATGACCACCACCACGAGCCAACCCATTTTCGGGAGATGAAGAATCTCACGTTCGTCGCGGGTGACAACGTCGACGATGCAGAACACCCACAGCAACATCGTGACGAGACCGAACACGAAATACGGCACGACTGACTTCCCCTCTGGTGCTGGCGACTGCAGACGACCCCCGTGCCGCAGATTTCTGGACAGATCGAACCACACTCGCGGGGATTCAGGCCAACAGACCGGAGCGAATGGTCGCCTTGATCCAGTTTCGATACGCAACCGTGTCCCAGTTGCACTGTCGGCGCAGAAGATCATGCACTTGCGGCGACACCACCGTGTACAGAACATCGGCCGCATACTGAACCGTCACGTCATGACGCAACATGCCGCTGGAGGCCAAGCCCTCCGCAATGGTCAACGCGTTCGCCGCGGTGTCGAGTCCGTGTTCTGCCGAGAATCGAGCCATGTCCTCGTCAGCCCCCGACGACTCCACAGCGGCCAGCACGAGCCTTCCGGTGTTCTCGTGGATCTCCGTCGCCTGCCACACCATGTGGTCCAGAACGAAGTCGGCGTCGTCGCGGTTCGGATCACGAGGGGCGTCGAACAAGATCTGCGGCAACGCGGACGCCGATTCGAGAGCCGAGTGAAAAAGCTCGGCCTTCCCCCCAGGGAACGCCGCCGACACAGTGCGCACAGCAACACCCGCACGCTCCGCAACAAGCCGGACAGTGGTACCCACGTACCCGCGTTCACGGAACAACTCCGCCGCCGCACCACGAATCGACTCACGGGTTCGCCGTGCCGCATCCTTCCGCAACGGCGAGCGATACACCCGCTTCACCTGCTTGTTCGCATCACCATCGCTCACCCATCGCACTATAACACTATTCAATGCAGAATTACGGTAATCAATACAGGCTGCCTGTTCCAGCCTCCCTAACCGGGGTGTTCCAGCCTCCCTAACCGGGGTGTTCCAGCCTCCCTAACCGGGGTGTTCCACCCATGCATCCGAGCCCGGAAACACCAAAACCTCGTGCCCGTCGTCGTATCGAACAAGATACGGCGGCGCGCCGTCCTCACCGTGTACCTCGATCACCTCCGCGGTCTGCTGTTGCTGGCCGACAACGCGTCCCTGCACGTGCAACCGGTCGCCCACTGCTACCCGCATCGCAAACTCCTTGTCTCCGCTTCGCTTGCGCTTGTATTCCAGCTTGCGCCTGGCGCCCGGGGTTTCGAAAGGGGCCGGTACCGCCAGTACCTCTGCACTGCGTCGGCGGACGAGGCATTCTGAACTCGTGCACACCTTCGAGGTCTGGGCCCCACTCGCCGAAAATGTTCACGTCCACGTCGACGGAACTCTCCACGACATGGAACCGCTGGGCAACGGGTGGTGGTGTGCAACCGCCCCGGCCCCTTCGGACGCCCGGTACGGGTTCGTCGTCGACAACGAACGCAACACCGATGGCGATCACGTCGTACTCCCCGACCCCCGCTCGCCGCGGCAACCCGACGGCGTGCACCAACCATCACAAGCACACCGACTCGATCCGGCCGTGTGGACGGACGCCGAGTGGACGGGGCTGCAACTCGCAGGATGCGTCGTCTACGAGTTGCACATCGGCACCTTCACCCGCGAAGGCACCTTCGACGCCGCCATCGAACGCTTGGGTCATCTCGTGCAGCTCGGCGTCGACTTCGTCGAGATCATGCCGGTCAACGGGTTCAACGGCCCACACAACTGGGGGTACGACGGCGTCCTCTGGTACACGGTGCACGAGGGCTATGGCGGACCCGACGGACTGCAACGCCTTGTCGACGCCTGTCACCGACGAGGACTCGGTGTGGCGCTCGACGTCGTGTACAACCACCTGGGACCGTCGGGAAACTATCTGGATCGGTTCGGGCCCTACCTGTCCGAGCAGACGAACCCCTGGGGGCGCGGACTGAACCTGGACGGCCGGTTCAGTGACGAGGTGCGTCGATACATCGTCGACAACGCATTGCGCTGGTTCGACGAATTCCACATCGACGCACTCCGTCTCGACGCGGTTCATGCTCTCGTGGACAACACTGCCACCCATCTTCTCGAAGAGTTGACCGTCGAAACACGGCGCCTCTCCGCCCATCTGCGTCGGCCCCTGACACTCATCGCGGAAAGCGATCTGAACGACCCCAAGCTCATCACGCCGCGATCATCAGGGGGATACGGCCTCGACGCCCAATGGGATGACGACATCCATCACGCCGTCCATGCCGCCGTCTCGGGTGAGAGGCAGGGCTACTACGGCGATTTCGGATCGCTCCAGTGCCTCGCCGACACCTTCCGCCAAGGCTTCTTCCACGCCGGAACCTTCTCGACCTTCCGTGGCAGGCTGCACGGCCGCCCGCTCGATACCCGGCGTACGCCCGCGAGTTCACTCGTCGTGTACACGTGCACCCACGATCAGATCGGAAATCGTGCGATCGGCGATCGCCCCGGCACCTATCTCACGGACGGGCAGTTGGCTGTGAAGGCTGCGCTGGTGCTGTGCTCACCGTTCACACCGATGCTGTTCATGGGTGAGGAATGGGGCGCGCAGACACCGTTTCAGTACTTCACGTCGCATCCCGAACCCGATTTGGCATCGGCAACAGCCGCGGGCCGGCGAGAAGAATTCGCCGAGCACGGGTGGAGCCACAACGACGTACCCGACCCGCAGGATCCGGGCACGTTCGAACGCTCGAAACTCGCCTGGGACGAAATCGGCGAGGTCAGGCACGCTCGCCTGCTCGATTGTTATCGCTCCCTGATCGCCCTGCGTCGCGCCCGGCCCGAAATCACCGATCCGTGGCTCGAACACCTCGGCGTCGATTACGACGAAGATGCCCACTGGATCGTGCTGGCCCGTGGAACCATGCGCATCGCCTGCAATCTCGGAGCGAGACCTGCAACCGTACCGGTCGGCGGATCACCTCTGCTGTGGTGGGATACACCCACCCAGGACGAGACCGCTTCGGCGACCACGATCCCGCCGCACTCGTTCGTCGTCCTCGAAACCCCTCTGTGAGTGGTTGACGAGTCCAGAAACTCGTGTCATGTCTCAGGACATCGAGGACAGATCTGTCTCAGGACTTACGGGACAGTTTCTGATACCTGGTCGTGCGGTCGAGTGTAAGGGTGCGGGCGATCGTGTCGCCGATCATGACGGTGACACGGTCGCCTTGCCAGTGCAGGAAGGCGTCGGTGTTCTTGTGGCGGCGTCCGATGATGATCGACAGCCCGTCGAATTGGATGACGCCGGTGCTCGAGACGGGGCGTTCGGCGCTGCCGGCCCGCCCGGGTAGTGCTGGTGTGGGCGTGGCGGGATCTGTCGCGTCCCAGCGTTGTTGCGGGGTTGTTCCGCCGATGCCCTGGTGGCGACGATTGTTGTAGACCTGCCGGTAGGTGTCGAGTTGGGTCTGCAACTCGGCCAGGGTGGTGGCGGTGGGTTGTTTGGTGAGCCATTTGCGCAGGGTTTGGTGGGCGC
>NZ_JBUYWD010000026.1:0-90230 GCF_055231015.1 Rhodococcus quanlei
CGGCGTAAGGACGACTATGCGCCGTGGTGGGGTGCGAACTCGAAGGAGGCCTACAACACCGGTCTCGACAGCCTGGCCCGCGGTCTGGACGCCTGGAGCCAGTCGCGTAAAGGTGCGCGGGCGGGGAAGGCGGTGGGGTTTCCGCGGTTCAAGACCGCGCGTGCGCGGCGCAGTGTTCGGTTCACCACCGGCACCCTCCGCGTCGAACCCGGCCGGCATCATGTGAGTCTTCCCCGGGTGGGAATGATCAAAACGCATGAGTCGACTCGGAAACTGGCGCGGCGGATCGAGTCCGGGACCGCACGGATTTTGTCGGCCACGGTGACGCAGGATTCGTCGGGGCGATGGTCTTGCTCGTTTCAGACTCTCGTGGCGGCCAAGACCCGGCCCGCCCACGCGTCACGGTCGCCGTATCCGGTGGTGGGGGTGGATGTGGGAGTGAAGGCCGACAGCCTCCTGGTGGTCGCCACCCCCGACGGGACCGAGATCAACCGAGTCCGGGCGCCGAAGTCACTCACCGCAGCGCAGGCCAGTCTCCGTGTGTTGCAACGCAAGGCCGCCCGCCAGCACGGCCCCTACGACCCGGCCACGAAGACCCGGCAAAGACCGTCGGCGCGGTGGCAACGCACCCAAGCCCGGATAGGGAGAACGCATGCGCGGGCTGCCGCGATACGCCGGGATGTGGTGCACAAGGCCACCACCGCCCTCGCGCAACAGCACCAGGTCGTCACCGTGGAGACGTTGAGCGCCGCCGGTATGCGCCGTGCTGGTGGCGCCTACAAGAAGGGCCTCAACCGTGCCCTCGCGGATGCCGCACTCGCCGAGGTGCGACGGATGCTCACCTACAAAACCGCCTGGTATGGGTCCACGGTGGTGGCGGCGGATCGGTTCTATCCCAGTTCGAAGACGTGTTCGGGGTGTGGTGGGCGAAAGCCAAACCTGACCCTCGCCGAGCGCACCTATGCATGTGAGTACTGCGGGTTGTCGATCGATCGTGATCGTAATGCCGCGATCAACCTCGCCCGACTCGGCGAGACCCATATCCTGGGTGAACAGAGTTCCGCCGGCAGTAGGTCGGTGGCAGGACGTGGAGCCATCCGTGAGACCGGGCCTGCACACGCAGGCCAGGCAGGAGGCTGTGAAGCGTCAACCCGGCACAACCCGACCCGGGTTGATCGGACCGGGACCGTCGCCCCGCAAGAGGCGACTGCCTGATGGAGGAGCATGCTCACATTTGCTCACCACAAGGCAACGGTGACCCGGCTGCTCGACCGCCTCGAGAAGAAGCAATTGGTGCGACGCCGACGCAGCGAAATCGATCGTCGAGTGGTCGACCTCGAACTCACCGAGGCCGGTCGGCGAATCACGCCCGAACTGGTCCCGGCTTTCGGGAAAGCCGCCGATCAACTGTTCGCGGGCATCTCGGCAGACGACGTCCGGCAGTTGGGCAGCACGCTCGAGAAGGCGATCGCGAACGTGCGCCCAGGCGATGGCGACACGCCCAGCGCGTCGCGCTTCACCGGGAAGTGAGCGACCTACGCCGAATTACACCTGCCCTGCGCGCTCCAACGAGATGATGATCGACTTGGAGGTGGGGCAATTGCTTCCCAGTGCCGTGGAATCGAGCGGCACGAGCGGGTTCGTCTCGGGGTAGTAGGCGGCAGCCGAGCCACGAGGGGTGTCGTACTGGACTATTCTGAAGGAGTCGGCGCGGCGCTCGTGATCGTCACCGTCCCACTGTGTCACGAGATCCACCATGTCGCCGTTGTCGAACCCGAGGGCAGCGATGTCGTCGCGGTGCATGAACACCACCCGGCGGCCACCCTCGATGCCGCGGTAACGGTCACTCAGCCCGTAGATGGTGGTGTTGAACTGGTCGTGGCTGCGGAGAGTCTGCAGAACCAGGTGTCCGCGCGGAACCTGGAGAACGTCGATGGGCGAGGTGGCGAATTCGGCTCGGCCCGACTTGGTTTCGAACGTGCGGGAGTCCCTCGGCGGGTGCGGAAGAATGAATCCGCCTGGGCGCCGGGCGTTGACCTCGTACCCTTCGCAGCCTTCCACGACCCGCGAGATGTGCGAGCGGATGTTGGCATAGTCGTCGCGCATGCTCTTCCAGTCGATCCCGTAGCGGTCACCGATTGCGGCTTCCGCGATGCGGGTGATGATGCCGACCTCGGATTCGAGGTAGGGACTGGCGGGCTTCAGCGGACCACGGGACGCGTGGACGGCGCACACCGAATCCTCCACCGAAATGTACTGCGCCCCACTGGCCTGAATATCCTGCTCTGTGCGGCCCTTGGTCGGCAGGATCAGCGCAGTCTCGCCGCACACCAGATGCGACCGGTTGATCTTGGTGGAGATATGGACCGTCATCTTCATCGTCCGCATGGCCGCCGCAGTCACAGTGGTATCCGGCGCCGCCTGAACGAAGTTGCCGCCGAGCCCGAGGAAGAAGTGCGCCTTGCCATCGCGCATGGCACGGATCGAATCGACGGTGTCGTAACCGTGCTCGCGGGGCGGGTCGAAACCGAACTCCTTCTCGAGCGCGTCCAGGAAGTGGTCCGGCATCCTCTCCCAGATACCCATCGTCCGGTCACCCTGCACGTTGGAGTGCCCGCGGACCGGGAACAGACCCGCGCCAGGTTTGCCGATATTTCCTTGCAGCAGAGCAACATTGGTTACTTCTTTGATGATCGCAACCGAATTGTGGTGCTGAGTGAGGCCCATGGCCCAGCAGAACACCGTCGCGTCGGAATCTCGCAGCATTCCCGCGGCTTCCGTGATCTCCTCACGCGAGAGGCCGGTCGTCGTGGTGACCACATCCCAGTCGATATCGGTGACGTTCGCCTTCCACTCCTCGAAGCCAGTTGTGTATTGGTCGATGAAGTCGTGATCGAGCGCATCCCACTGCACCAGCAGCGCCCCGAACGCCTGCAACAGCGCCAGATCACCGTTGACGGCAATCGGCAGATGCATATCCGACAGATCGGTGCCGGGGCCCACCACACCACGCGGAGTCTGCGGGTTCTTGAAATTGACCAGACCGGCCTCGCGCAGCGGATTGATCGACAGAATCTTCGCGCCGTTGCGCTTGGCCTCGTCCAGCGCCGTCAGCATCCGCGGATGATTGGTTCCCGGGTTCTGCCCCTGCAGAACGATCAGTTTCGCGTGGTGAACGTCGTCCATCGTCACGCTCGCCTTACCGATGCCGATCGACTCCGCCAAGGCAACACTGGTCGACTCGTGGCACATGTTGGAGCAGTCGGGCAGGTTGTTGGTCCCCAGCGCCCGGACGAAGAGTTGATACGCGAAGGCCGCCTCGTTGGACGCCCGGCCGGACGTGTAGAAGATGGCCTCGTCCGGGCGCTCCAGCGCCTTCAGTTGATCACCGATCAATGCGTACGCGTCGTCCCAGCTGATCGGCTCGTAGTGGGTCGCGCCTGGGCGCTTGACCATCGGATGAGTGATCCGACCCTGCTGGCCGAGCCAATGTTCGGTGTGACTGTCGAGGTCCGCGATGCTGTGCCTGGCGAAGAAGTCGGGGTTCGCACGATCTCGGGTGCCTTCCTCCGCAACCGCCTTGGCGCCGTTCTCGCAGAATTCGGCGCTCGCACGATGACCTGCGTCGGGGTCTGGCCAGGCGCAGCTCATGCAGTCGAACCCCTCGGCCTGGTTCAGTTGCAGCAACGCCTCCGCCGAGCGGACCAACCCCATACGCTCGAACGAGCGCTTCAATGCGACCGCGACGGCCGGGACGCCCGCCGCATGATCCTTCTGCGGCTTGACCTGCAGATCGGCCTCACTGTAATCGGTCTGCTCTTTCTTGCCGCGCATCTTCATCCTCTCTCCGCCAGCCCATGCCATGTTCCCACGCTGCAGGTGCACCGCACACCCCGTCCGAGGAAGCCGGTCGAATCGAGTTCCAGCCACCACGTATCGTCTTCACGGTGAACAGGGGAGACGCCGTGCGGGGCTCGGGGATTCTGTTGGCGACGGCAGTACTCCTGTCGGGGTGTGGAACGCCGACCTCCGAAGATGCCGCGTCGACACCTTCGGCGACGCCGAGCGCCGAAGTACGCGCACCCGACGCCCGCATCCTCGGGGTCGAAGAAGGTGCCGAATGCGACAAGGACGTGGTGTCCTACGTCCCGTACGACTTCCGGCTGAAATTGAATGCCCATGGCATTCAGGGTGACGAGTTCTCCTTCGATTACGTAATGAAGGACGGGTCTATCGATAAAGGCGAATTCAAGATCCCGTTCGATCCGGGTCAGCGAGGGCTCCAGGTGACCACAGGGAAGACCACGTTCGACGTCGACCGGATCATCGTCCACGCTCGGGGCGAGTCCGGAATCGGCGGGTCTTGCGTCATCACGCTCGCGTCGGCTTCCTGAGATATATCACCAATCTTGTGACCAGCACTCTGAGACTCACCACAGTCGAGACTCGAGTCTATTGACAATTCTCGATGGTGCCGTAGCGTCCCCGCGGTGAACAGGGGAGATTCAATACGGGGTTCGGGGATTCTGCTGGCCACGACAGCAATATTTCTGTCGGGATGTAGCGATTTCACAATCGACAACGCCCGGCCGGCACCGGCACACACGACGACCAACTCGGAATCCGCAGACATCCGTCTCCTCGGGGTCGAGGAGGGCGCTGAATGCGACCCGGGCATCGTGTCGTTGGTTCCCTACGATCTCAACCTGAAGCTGCAAATCCATGAGAACCCTGTTTCCAGGTTGACCTTCGACCTGGAGATGAAGGACGGGTCAGTGGTGACCGGGCCGTCTGCCGCCGGAGGCAACGACACCGTCGACACCGGTACGGCCGCAGCCGACGTCAACCGCGTCATCGTCCACGCGCACAATGGTCCGGGGACCAGCGAATCCTGTGTCGTCACCCTGGCGTTCACACCGTGAGCCGCACGATATTTCGGCTGTCACTGTGATCTGCGGGAACACCGACTGTGCCTCGACATGATCCGCCGGGTCGAGCGGTGTTCGTTCGTCTCCGCCACGCGCAAGAATCGTTCGGTGGCGATTCTTGCGCTGAAATTGGAAGATGATGTAGATGACCGGATCGAATTCAGCGCCTGGAGGCGACCACAACGGACGCCAGACCTCGAGGTTGGTGCCCGGTCGAGTGATCGGCGCCGGCCGCTACCGCCTGCTGTCGCCGCAGGGCGCGGTCAAGGGCTTCCAGTTCTGGCACGCGTTCGATGGGACTCTCGAGCGGGATGTGGCACTCACGGTCGTTCCTCCAGGTGACGACCAAGCTTCGATACTGGAACGGACACTACGCCTCGGCCACATCGACAGTCCTGGGCTCGCGCGGATTCTCGACGTCACCAATGTGGGTGCAGTGGGCGGGATCGTGGTTGCGGAGTGGACTCCCGGTGTGCCGTTACGAGAGATCACGGAAACCTCGTCGACGCAATCGGCTCAGGCGGTCCGCGCGCTGGCTACCGCCGCGGAACTGGCACACCGAAGCCAAGGCGCGCTGTCGATCGACCACCCGAACCGAATCCGGATCAGCAACCGGGGCGACGCCGTACTCGCCTTTCCTGCGGTTCCGGCCGACGCGAACCCCGACGCGGACGTCCAGGGCGTGGGCGCCGTTCTGTACGCCCTGCTGACCAAGACCTGGGCTCTACGCGGAGAGGCGGCACAGGCCCCTGATGCGGTGGAGGCCATCGGTGGGCTACCGGCTTCGCCACGCGACCCTTCCGGTGCGCCGCTCGCACCACACGTTCTCCGTCCAGATGTGGACTACTCGACCTCCATCCTGGCAGTACGCGCCCTCGACACCAGTACTCGTGGACTGCGTACCGCAGGAACCGTCGTCAACGTGATCGATCAGAACCTGGCCGATGCGAGCGCTGCGCATGCTGCGGACACTGCGGCGAGCACGGGAACCGAGCCGGTCGCAGAGCCCGAGGCGACGAGCACTCAGGATCGTGACAAACGATGGAAGTACGCCGGCTTCGGTGCGGCAGTGGTAGCTGTTGTCCTCCTGATCTGGGGACTGGCCGGGGTCCTCGCCGGAGGCGAGTTCAAGACGAACGCCCCAGAAATCAGCAACCCGGCCGTGCCCGCAACGTCCTCGGCGACCAGTTCGGCGGTTCCTGCGCCGACTGCATCGCCTGGCACATCAGCATCGAGCACATCAGCATCGAGCGCCCCGCCGGACACCACCACCCGATCCGAACCGACCACACGGCGCGAACCGACGTCTGCGCCGCCGCGCGTCCAGGCACCTCCACCTGAGCGTGCTCCGGCTCCGGCTCCCGCCCCAGCTCCGGCACCATCGGATGTATTGCCCTGCTATCCCGGATACAGCCACCAGCCGCCACCGGACGGGCCGTGCCTCCCTGTCGGCGGTCCGGCCGCCCCTGCACCGGCCCCACCACCGGCTCCTGCCCCGGAGCCCGCACCGCCCGCGCCTGCCGACCCCTATTCTCTGCCGTGCTACCCGGGCTATTACCACGATCCCTCTCGCGGCGGCCAGTGCTGGGCCAACTAGCGCATCATCTTCCGAGGAACCGGGAGACGACGCGTTCGGCCACCTGTCGCAGCGTCACCGGGCTGCCGGTGTCTTCGCCCTCTATGCTCAACCAGTACTCGCAGGTCTCGTCCAGGCAGGCAACATAGCCGGCAGGGTTCTCGGTGGGCTGCAATTCCCCCGGCGGTCCGGTGGGCTGGTCAGCCGTGTAGTGGGTGAAGCTGACGTGGAAATCCCAGACACCGTCATCGGGTTTGATGATTCCGGACTTTGCGTCCGGTGGGACGAAGGTGCACGAAGGCGTTTCCCCGGTGAAGTACAGGTTTGCGGTGGTCGGGGTTTGCTCCGCGGCATCGAGTGCGGCAGTGCACACCTGCCGGGCAATGAGCGGGACAGGCAGGACGGTCAGGTCAGTACCCGGGGTGGGTGGAGTCGCGACGAACTCGCCCTGCGGAGGCAGTTCGGGGCCCGGCTGCGTCAGTTTCTGCACCACAGCCTGCACAATCTGCTCGCTTCGCGTTTCCACACCGTCGTCTGCGGCAACGGTGACATCGAGATACGGCGTGAGGTCCGAAGGGCGGTATCCACGCTCGGCCAATCCGTCGAACAACGAGACCTGCCAACTCTGACCGAGGTTGACCAGGTCGTGCATGCGCGCAGGCCGGCCGGCGACAGGCGCATGCCGGGCCAATTGCGTTTCCTCTTCGTCGGTCAACTCCAGGAGGACAGCGCCCGCAGCACTCGAGATACTGCACGTCTCGTCTTCTGTGGTCTTGTCGACGGGTCCGCCCAGCAATTCACCCCACGTGGCATCGTCGAGAATCCGACACAGGAAATCGGCCCGGGTGTCGTCCAACAGGAAGGCAATGTGCTCCCCGCGGGGCAGCGGAGCCGGGCTCGCCTGCGCAGGAGCCTCCGAATCCGTCTCGGTAGTCACCTGCTGTGACCCACAGCCGGCCACCACAACCATGAGAGCGACCATCGACGCGACCAAACATCCACGGCGGTTTCGGGATCGGCGCGGGATGCGAATCCCGCCACGCGGACCGACCGACCTACTACCCATGTGATTCCCCCCTGGTCCTGGTGAGGTGTTCGGGAACCCCGCCCCAGCCGAACCGTACAGTCTGCGACCCGTCTGTCGAAATTCGTGTGCGCTACGACCTGCCGTGGACGACGACACTCGGTATGCTGCCTCGCATGACGCGAACGTTGACCGCTCTCACGCGGGGACTGAACCTGGTTCAGTTCACATGGGTGACCGGTCTGACGTTGGTTGTGTTTGCGACAACCGCGATCGACGCGCCCACTGCAGTCGTCGGCGCCACGGTCGCGCTCGTCCTGCTGCTCTCGGCTACCGGACAGGACTCGCGCTCGCAGCTGCACTCGGTGACGTCACCGACTGTCGGCCCACGACGCGAAGAACGTCGACTACGCGGCGCCTTCCGCAGGCAGAGCGCACCGAACAATCCCGGCCGTCCCCGCCAGGCCCGCGCACCCGGACCGGTCCCGGCCCTCGCATAACACTCGCGAATCGGCCGACTCTCGCTCGACCGTCCCTGCCACGCCGTAGTCTCCAGGACGAATCGGCGTGAACTCCTACTCGCACGATGTCGCATCGTGCCGCAAAGAGGTATTCGAGAATGCTCGACTTCATCTACTATCCGGTCTCCGGAATCATGTGGTTCTGGCACAAGGCCTTCGGAGCGATTCTGGGCCCGGACAACGGCTTCGCCTGGGCGCTGTCTGTGGTGTTTCTGGTCTTCACCGTTCGCGTCGTGTTGCTCTGGCCGGCAATCACGATGATGCGCACAACGCGCCGGATGCAGAAGCTGCAACCGCACATCCAGGCCCTGAAAGACCGGTACGCCGACGACCGTCCTCGACGCGCCGCCGAAATGCAGAAGTTGCAGAAGGAGCACGGCGTCAAGCCGCTGCTGGGGTGCCTGCCCATGTTCGTGCAACTTCCCGTCTTCCTCGGGCTCTATCACGTACTGCGTTCGTTCAACCGCACCGGAACCGCAGTGGGCGGCCTCGGGATGACCCCGGAGGAGAACGCGAACACCGCGAACTACGTCTTCAGCGTCGCCGACGTGCAGTCGTTTCTGAGCGCGCGTCTGTTCGGTGTGCCGATCTCCGCAGCGATCACCAGCCCGCAGAGTGTGCTCGAGTCCTTTGCACCGCACGGCGGAATCCCGACCATGGCCGCCATCGCCGCCGTCGCGATCCCGCTGATGGTGATCGCCAGCCTCGCAACACACTTCAACGCGAGGGCATCGATAGCGTGGCGCAGTCAGATCGTGGAGCCCACCCCGCCGGTGGCAATCATGAACAAGCTGATGCTGTGGGTCTTTCCGCTCGGCGCCCTCACCTTCGGGTGGTTCCTCCCCGTCGCGATCTTGCTGTACTGGGTGAGCAACAACCTCTGGACCTTCTGCCAGCAGCACCTCCTGTTCCGGCACATCGACCGTCAGGAAGCCGCAAAGGAGCGAGAGGCCGCAGAACGGCGCTCGACCACCGCACATGAACCGGAGGCGGCCGACGACCGGACAGAAGTCCGCGAAACCGAAACCGAATCAGCCAACGCAGACCGATCCGCAGACTGACTCTTGGTGACAGCAGTATCGGCGACCGGCACTGTCCGGTCGCCGATACTGCGTCATACCAGTAACCCGGTCGCCACCTGGTACGGCTACAGGCGACTGATTGCGAATTGCGCACCCGCCACGGTCATGCCGTTGACGGCATACAACACATGCAGCGGGTTCGGTTGGGCGAGTGGCTGCCCGTCACAGATGTTGTCGAACGGGATGCAGTAGTCGACGGTCTTCGACGCGTCCGACGCCTGGACAGTGAGGGGCAGTGCGCCCGCGTCCTTCATGAAACGAGCCGAGGGCTTTCCGAAATTGACGACAGCGACAATCTTGTCGGCAGCCTGAGGCGAGAGCGGTGCGGGCATACCGTTCCAATACTCGGCTGAAACCCCCTCGGGCTTACCCGGCAGGGTGGCGAACCAATTCACGACAGCGCCCTGTGAGTATCCGCCCAGAACGATCTTCGTACCCGGGCAGTTCGCGGCGGTGTTCTCTATATGGGTGCGGACGTCGCGAATACCGTCCACGACGTTGTCGACGAAGGCGACCTGGTTGCCGAAATCGGCGCTGGCCGGATAATCCACAGCATAGGAACTGATCGATCTGTCCCCACCAAGCAACCGCATCGACTCCACGAAGGTCGTGCCCGTGCCACCCAGGCCTGGCGGTTCGGCAGTACCACGAGCGAACACCACATCGACATCGGAACACGGCGCGGGAGCCGCCGATGCCGAATGCAAGGGCAGTGACAACGGCGCCACGAGGGCGACCATCGCAGCACCCAGAGATGACGCGAGAATGCGTGCCTTCATCATCCGACCGTACAATGGCCGGCACCGTTCGCGATCGGATTTCGTATCGTTGTCGGCGGTGCACATCGTCGCGGACATCGCGAACCCACGTGCTCGGGTATCGGGGATGCGGCCGAGACACCCGATCCGACACCGCTCAGGCCAGCACACGGTCTCGCACGCGAGTGCCGCACCGAACAGCTGCCAACCGACACTCTGCTCAGGCACGGGTTCGCACTTACATGCGCGCGACCCGCTCGAATGGATACCGAACGATCATGGTGATCGCGATTCCATAGGCTGCCACGGCAACAAGCCACACCATCGGCAACTCCAAAGTCACTGCACCGAGGGCCGACACTGTGAACAGGACTGCAGGCGGTATCGCCATGATTGCCGCCGCACCGCTCCACCGCGCAACCAGCCCGTTGGCCCTCGCGGCCAGATCCACATTCTGACGGACTGTGTCGGGAACCTTGTATCCCATCTCGGGAGCGGTGAATCGGCCCTGCGTTCCGTTGTATGCGACCCAGCCCGACACACCAACCATGGCCCAGAACAGCAGCGCCAGAATCGCATTCTCCACGCACGAATCGTAGTCCAAACTTCCCAGATCATTCAGGGCGTAGCCTCGACGTCGAGTACTTGGTTCGTGTGACCCACCCGCCCAATCGAAGGGGTCGAGATGAACAAGAAGCAAGGACCTCTCGACATCACGTTCACGGCGGTTCTCGGCAAGGTACGCGAGGGCGACACATGGACGTGCGTGCAGCTGCCTGATTCCGCAACGGTGTTCGGTACCCGGGGACTGGTCAAGGTCGCGGGAACCGTCGACGGGGAGCCGTTCCATGGCGCCTTCATGGCCCTGGGCGACGGCACCCACAAGCTTCCTGTGAGCGCCGCCGTCCGCAAGGCAATCGGCAAGTCCGACGGCGACGAGGTGGAGGTCCGCCTCACCGAACGCCTTTCCTAGCTCCGCTCAACGCGGGCGCCACGTAACAACGCCTTGGCGCGGGCGCCACGTAACAACGCCTTGGCGCGGGCGCCACGTAACAACTCGGAGCCCACGTTCGACTTTCTGGGTAGGCACTCGTACGGCCCTGGCGGGAGAATTGCAGATGAAGCGCAAGACGCAAACAACAGAAGTTGCCACGCGGATCACCATCGCTGCTGCGACCGTGCTCGGACTCAGTGCGGTTATCGGCTCGGGGACGGCGCAGGCCGCACCGCAGGATTGTGTGATCACGCGGGACTTCGTCAGCGCATCAGCGACCTGCCACGACGTCGGTACGCCCCCGCATCGGGAGTACACAGTCACCACCGAGTGTTTCGGACTGCATTTCATCCCTAACCGGTTCCCGCTCGTAGCTTTCGGCCCCTACCGAGGGGCGTGGGGTGGTTCCTTCAGACCGGATGGGCAGGGCTCGGCCACCTGCCTCGGCCCCGGCTTGGGGACCATCACCAACGCCTACGTGTCGGTCTACGTCCAGTGATCGAACGGCTCGCTGCCGCTAGCGGACCCGGGTGCGGTGAGGAGCCACCATGCGACGATCACGTCGTCGACGTGGCGGCGGTCGGGACCAGGTGCCGGGCGAAGAACTGCGCTGACGCATCACGCTCGCCGTCAGGCACCGGATACTGCCTGCCCGACCGGGCCTGCAACACCTTCTCCTTGGAGGCGAAGGCATCGAACAAGGCGACCCCTTCGTTGTGATCGAAGTGCCTGTCGTCCCAGGGAATCCGGTACTCGACTGGAGCGGTGACCTTCCGTGCCGCCTCGATCAGAGCATCGTCCACGAAAACGGCACCTAAGCTCAGGGCGGCGATCCGGAATTCAGCCGACGCCAACATCATTCCGGCCACGACACCCGACGAAACACCGCCATAGCCGATGGGTGCTTCCCCGCCGATCTCGGGCAGTGCCTGCAGTTCGTCCAGCGTCGCCCGCCATTCCGGGACCGCACGCTCGGCCAGCGACCAGCTGTAGTCGATGACGATCGGGGCGATCGGATTACCCGCCGTTCTTGCTCGATGGATCGCCTCGGCCCACCGTTGATCCTGCGGGTTTCGTGGCCGGTCGCCGTGTCCAGGCGCGTCGATCGAGGCGACGGTGAACCCTTGGGTGGTCACGCTGTGAACTGCACTGGCGACCAGCCCCGGCGCCTTCTTGTGCATGCCGCCGGAATGACCCAACAGCAGCAACGGTGCGCCGATTGGTCCGGATGCGGGCGACCAGAGCACGCCCGTGATCTCGCCCAGAGTGAAGGTGCGTTCGATGACCCCGTTCGCCAGTGTCTCTGACGTGACATGCAGGGTCTCGGAAGTGAAGTGCATGGTGTTGCCTTTCGGGAGTGCCGTGTTGTCGAGGCGCTCCCAGCGACAGTCACGTCAATCGCCGAACCGTGAACACGAGTGGAGCACCCACCTGCGTACTGCGTACATGGGTCTCACCTCCTCGTGCGATGTCACGGTCTCGCACAGAACTATAAATCTGAACGTAGCCCCGTCCAACCCAATTTCTCGCCCACGAATCGACCGCTGTCGACGCGAACGTTCGACGGCTACGGCAAGATGAACGCCGAGCGAACATTGCGCGGTCCACCCATCGGCCAGTTGAACGGTCGTCCAGGTTCGGGTTAGCTGGGCACGATGCTCAACCGACTCGAACGATGAGGACTGCAACGATGGGGTTTGCCGATATCAATCGACGGCGCTTCTTGGCCGGAGCCACCGCAGCCGGAGCCCTCGCTCCGCTTTACGGTGCCGGTTTGGGACGAGCGGTCGCAGACACCGGCAAGTTCCCCTTTCCCTCCGACGACCAGGTGCGAGTGCTCGTCACCGGTGACGCCGGAACGGGCACCCCGGCGCAGTGGGCGGTCGGCGACGCAATGCGCACGGTGCACGACGCCGAACCGTTCGGGATGGCCTTCGGCCTCGGCGACAACATCTACAACCACGGTCCACAAACCGAACGGGACGTGCAATTCGCAACCAAGTTCGAGGACCCGAACCATGGCCTCGACTTCCCGTGGGCGATGGTGCAGGGCAACCACGACAACAGCGCCGTGGTCGGGGGCGACGGCGGCTGGCTGCTGCGTGGCGACGAAGAGGTCGATTACCACCGCCTCTCCCGTAAGTGGTGGATGCCGAGCCGCTACTACTCGGTACGGGTTCCCGAGGTCAACCCGATCGTCGAGTTCTTCGTCCTGGACCTCAACCCACTCGCCGCGTACCTGCCGCCCTTGCTGGTTCACTACTGGATGCCGGACGGTCAGTTCATGAGCGAGCAGCGCGCCTGGCTCGACAACGCCATCGCGCAGTCGCCGGCGAAATGGAAGATCGCGTGCACCCACCACCCCTATCTGAGCAACGGGTCCCATGGTGACGCCGGCTCCTACGACGGTATCCCGATCGAGCCGATGAACGGCGTACACGTCAAGCGATTCTTCGAGGACCACGTGGTCGGGCGTTGCCAGTTCATCCTCTCCGGGCACGATCACACGCTGCAGGTGCTCGAACCGACGATCGCGTCGAAGGGCACCCGGCAGATCGTCTCGGGCGCGGCAGGAAAGAACAGCCACGGCAAATCGACGACCCCGGAGCGGGCCAACCTGTACCAGAACTTCACCGACGTCGGTTTCATGGCGATGGACCTGACCGCCGACACCGTGCGCACCCGCGCCTACACTGTCGACATCCCCACCGGCACACCCACACTCGCATTCGACCGGCGTCTGGCCTGAATCGCGGGGGAGAACGGGACGGGCCGGTCTTCGCCGACCGCGCCCGCGACGCCTTCTCGGTCGGCCGGACGATGACGACTAACCGTTGCCGACGCCCACCGAAACATTCTGCCGGGCAGCAGAAGTGACGTCAGTACCGTCGAGTACCTCGTTCGGCGGCATGTGATCCGCAGCGTGCGATTCGGCCGAGCCCTCCGCTCCAACGTGCTCGCTGAGCGGCTTCTCCTCGAGGAACCACAGTGCGATGACCGCGAGCACCGCCAGCGGCACCATGAACAGGAAAATGGGCAACAGAGCGTCGTTGTACGACTCCACGACGGGGATGCGTACCGCCTCGGGAAGTGCATTCACCGACGCCGGCGTCAGCGACTTCATACCCGAACCACCGGCGACACCCCCCGCGTCACCGACACCGGAAAGATTCTCCTGCATCAAGGCGACCAGTCGCGACGCGAAAACCGAGCCGACGATGGCGGAACCGACGGTGGCACCCACCTGGCGGAAATAGTTGATCGACGCGGTCGCCGTTCCGACGACATTGCCGGGGAACGCATTCTGCACGATCAGTGTCAGGATCTGCATGCCGAGACCGATACCGAAGCCGAACACTGCGAGGTACGCGCACATCACCCATGTCGCTGTGTTCGGGTGCATGGTCGAGAGCAACGCGAGCCCGATACCCATGACGATCGACCCGACGATCGGAAACGGCTTGTACCGCCCGGTATTCGACACCATCTGCCCCGAGAAGGTCGAGGCGACGAGAAGCGCACCCATCATCGGGATCATCAACAGTCCGGCGACGGTCGCGTTCACACCTGAGACCATCTGGATGTAGGTGGGCATGTAGCCGACGGCACCGAACATCGCGATACCGATCATCAGTGCTGCGATGGTGGTCAGGACGAAGCTACGGTCCTTGAACAGCGTCAACGGCATGACCGGGCTCTCAGCGCGGGATTCGACGAACACGAACGTTGCAGCCAGGACGACCGTGCCGATGCCGAGCCCGATGATCTGCGGCGAGACCCACTCGTAGGTGCCACCGCCCCAGGTGCAGACGAGGACGACGGATGTGGTCGCAGTGGCGATGAGCGCCATGCCGAGGTAGTCGATCTTCGGGCGGATGGTGGTGTGGACCTTGGGCAGGTGCAGGAAGGCCACGGTGGCGGCGATGGCCAGTGCGCCGAGGGGCAGGTTCATCCAGAATGCCCAGCGCCACCCGGGACCCTCGGTGAGCCAGCCGCCGAGCAGCGGTCCAGCCACCGAGGACACCGCGAACACCGCACCCATCAGTCCCATGTACTTGCCGCGGTCGCGAGCGGGCACCACGTCGGCAATCGCCGCCTGCGAGAGGATCATCAGACCGCCACCCCCGAGTCCCTGAACGACGCGGCCGACGACGAGCACGCCGATCCCCTGAGCGAGCGCCCCGACCACGGATCCGGCGAGGAACAGCAGGATCGCCGCGATGAGAACGGGTTTGCGGCCGAGACGGTCGCTGATGCTCCCGTAGACGGGCATCACGATCGTCGAGGCGAGGATGTAGGAGGTGATCACCCACGTCATGTGGTCGACACCGTCGAGTTCGCCGACGATCGTCGGTAGTGCAGTGGACAGCACGGTCTGGTTGAGCGAAGCCAGCAGCATCGTCACCATGAGTCCGGCGAACAGCAGGCCCACGTTCTTCTGGCCGCCGCCGGACTCCGACGTGTCGGGCGCCACCGTGGCAGTGGTTGTCATGAGATCTCTTCTCCGAGAGTTAGCAGGATTTGGTCTCGTCGAGCCGGCAGGGCAAGGCAGTTGGCACTTCGACCGGAAGACTTTAAGATACAGAGTCGCATCTTACGATGCAGAACGTTAGCCTTCCCAACGAAGATGCGCAACTGTTTCTCGAGGAGTCGATATGACGGAACGCAGACGGGGCGCGGCACTGGAAGAAGCCCTACTCGACGCGACCTGGGCCGAACTGTCCGAGACCGGGTACGCGAATCTGACGATGGAAGCCGTCGCCGCACGCGCACGCACCAGTCGCCCGGTGATCTATCGGCGGTGGCCCGACAAGGCCGACCTGATCCGCGCCGCCATGCGACACATCCTCGAACGGAATCGTCCACCCGTGCCGGACACCGGATCGCTCCGCGGCGACATCCTGGCGCTGATGCGCGAGATCAACCGGACCAGCGTCGGCCTTATGACCGCACTGAGCGTGCAGGTCGCCGAATATTACGAAGCCACCGGCACGAGCCCGAGCGACCTACGCAAACTGCTCGCCACCGAACAACCCGGGGCACTGGACATCATCTTCGATCGCGCTGCCGCGCGGGGCGAGGTCGACCAGACTCGGGTCACCAACAGGATCAGATCACTGCCGTTCGATCTGCTCCGGCAAGAGATTCTCATGCACAGGCAGGCCGCCACGGACGCCGCCATCTCGGAGATCGTCGATACCATCTTCCTTCCACTGACCACGGCACGAACAGAAGGGTGAGTCCCACTGGGGCGGTGGACATTCCGTGTAACCGCAGCGCGCCGACTGCCGTGCCCTGGAGACCAACCACTGTCGCCGTCTATCTCCATTCTCCGGGCTGGGTGAAATTGCTCGTGGGGTTCAGCTCGGTGGCGGCCTCGTGTTCTCGGGTTGCCGCCCAGGAGGCGAGGAGCTGTAGTCCGTCATGGGACGGTGAACTGGGCACGGCGGTGTAGACGTTGAGCTGCAGCCCGGGGTCGGCCGGCAGCAGGAGCGCCTCGTAGTCGAGTTCGAGGGTGCCGACGACCGGGTGGTGGAAGATCTTGGTGCCTGTCCGGTGGTAGCGCACATCGTGGGAAGCCCAGAGGCGACGAAAGTCCTCGCTGCGCGTGGACAGCTCTCCGACCAGGGCGGTGAGGTCTTTGTCATAGGGGTTCTTTCCTGCTTCCGCCCGCAGGATCGCGACCGCGTCGTGCGACATTCGGGCCGCTTTGGCGCCCCAGAATTCTTGTGCTGCAGCGGGGTCGAGAAATTGGAATCGTGCGGTATTGACGGGTTTGTTCGCGACGCGTTCGAGTGAGTCGAACATCGGTGCGTACAGCGCGCGTCCCAATTGGTTCGCGCCGAGCACGTCGAGTCGGCCGTTACGGACGAACGCGGGGGCGCCCTCGAGGGCATCGAGAATTCGCTGCACCGCGGGCCGGAGCGTGGGCGCCGGGGTGCGGCGGGCACGTGCCCGTGCCGCACCCGAAGCGTTGGCTGCTCGGGCGAGGTCGAAGAGGTGGCCGTGTTCGGCTTCGTCGAGTTGCAAGGCTTCCGCGAGTGCCTCGAGGACTTCTTCGGAGACACCGCCGAGGTTTCCCCGTTCGAGGCGGGTGTAGTAGTCGACGCTGACACCGGCGAGCATCGCCACCTCCTCGCGCCGCAGACCGGGCACTCGCCGGTTGCCGCCGTACGCGGGCAACCCGGCTTTGTCCGGGGTGATCCGCGCCCGGCGAGTGGCGAGGAATTCGCGTGTCTCTGCCTTCAAGTCCATGATTTCGACCGTACGACGGCATACCTGCCAGCGGGAGGTACTGGCAATACCCGGTACATCAGAGACTCCTGCGTCCGGTGGTCGTGGAGTGTGCTGGCGTTCATGACCAGGACATCCATCGTCGCGCCGCCGGTTTCCGTGCCAATACGCCACATCACCGCACAAGCGAGTACTCGGAGGGCTCGCCCAACTGCGATCCTCGCTATCATCCTGGCCGGCTATTTCATGGTGATTCTCGACAACTCGATCGTCATCACCGGCCTGCCACACATCGAGGACGAACTCGGTCTCTCCGCGGATTCGGTCACATGGGTGCAGAACGCCTATCTGCTCACGTTCGGCGGTTTGCTGCTGCTCGGGGCGCGCGCCGGTGACATCCTCGGCCGACGGCGCACCTTCGTTCTCGGCCTGGTGCTGTTCACCCTGGCGTCGGTGGTGGTGGGTGCCGCGCCGACGGGCGGCTGGCTCATCGCTGCCCGAGCTGTGCAGGGTGCCGGAGCAGCGGTGCTGGCGCCGTCGACCCTTGCACTGCTGACGGCAACGTTCAGCGAGGGCCCGTCGCGCGTCCGCGCCACCTCCGCCTACGGCGCGGTCGCGGGGGTCGGAGCGAGCGTCGGCCTCGTGGCCGGCGGACTGCTTGCCGACCTTGTCTCGTGGCGCGCCGGGTTCATGATCAACTTGCCGATC
The DNA here is from genome assembly GCF_055231015.1 of Rhodococcus quanlei. Classification (NCBI taxonomy): domain Bacteria; kingdom Bacillati; phylum Actinomycetota; class Actinomycetes; order Mycobacteriales; family Nocardiaceae; genus Rhodococcus; species Rhodococcus quanlei. The sequence continues at coordinate 17,826 of NZ_JBUYWD010000026.1, forward strand.
GGCGTTGTCATGCTCGTCGCCGGATTGAGGCTGCTCCCCGAGACCAACCGAACCCCCGGCCGGTTCGACATTCCCGGCGCGCTGCTGGCGACGTTGGGACCCGCACTGCTCGTCTACGGCTTCGTCACCGCCGGAGAATCCGGCTGGGCGTCGCCGGAAACCCTGGGAACGCTGAGCCTCGGCGTCGTGGCGCTCGGTGCACTGTTAGCCGTCGAGCGCTCGGCCATCGAACCAGTGCTGCCGCTGAGCCTGTTCGCCGACCGGGAACGAGTGGGCGCCTACCTGTCCCGAGGACTGTTCATCGGCGCGATGATGGGCTTCTTCCTCTTCACCAGCCAACATCTACAGGATGCGCGCGACTTCTCCGCCTTGGCGGCCGGATGCGCTTTCTTCCCGATGACGGTGGTCAACTTCGCGGTCGCCCTGGCCGTGCCCCGATTCCAACGCAAGTTCAGCGGTCCAGCACTGCTGGTGGCAGGTCTCATGCTCGCCGCGGCGGGCATGGCCTGGCTGGGTCTGGTCCATGACACCACCGCGTATGCCACCGGGATCGCCGCGCCCATGGTCTTGATCGGGGCAGGGCAGGGCCTGGCGTTCGGGCCGATGACCTCTTCGGGCATCGTGCGAGTGGCACCCGCCCAGGCCGGTGCCGCGTCGGGAACCGTCAACTCTGTGCATCAACTCGGCGGCGCACTGGGCATGAGCCTGGTACTGGCCGTGTCCTCGACTTACCCTGCCGCAATGACCGCAGGCGCGGTCCTGCTGACCGCGGCTCTGATCTCCGCCGCAGGGCTGGTGCTACCGGCGAGCCGCCGGCCGATCGACACTGACCGGGTCTCGGCAGCGGGGTACCAACAGTGCCTGCCTCATCCGGCCGATCGTTCGTAGCGTGAAAGCCATGACGACGAACACCGATCCCACCGCAATCCCCACCGTCACCCTCAACAACGGCGTCACGATGCCCGCACTGGGCTACGGCGTCTTCCAAACCCCTCCCGACGAGACCATCGACGCCGCCGCCGAAGCCCTTCGCGTCGGCTACCGTCACATCGACACCGCCGCCGCCTACGGCAACGAACGCGAGGTCGGTGAGGCCCTTCGCCGGTCCGGTCTCGACCGTGCGGACGTGTTCCTCGAGACCAAGATCTGGATCAACGACTACGGATACGACGCCACACTGCATGCGTTCGACAAGAGCGCCGGCAAGCTCGGCGTCGACACCATCGACCTGCTGATCCTGCACCAGGCACTGCCGAGCAGGTTCGACCTCACAATCGACGCCTACCGCGCACTCGAGACACTCCTGGCCGACGGCAAGGTCCGCGCAATCGGCGTCAGCAACTTCATGCCCGAACATCTCGAGCAACTGTCGCAGGCCACGTCGGTCGTGCCGGCGGTCAACCAGGTCGAGGTGCACCCCTACTTCCGGCAACCTGCCGTCCTCGCCGCCGACAGCGACCGCGGCATCATCACCCAGGCGTGGTCGCCGATCGGCGGCATCACCTTCTATCGGGACTCCGAGCACACCAGCACACTCGACGACCCCACCATCGGCGCCATCGCCCGAGCCCACGGCAAGACACCGGCACAGATCATGTTGCGCTGGCACCTGCAGCAGGGCCGCTCGGCGATCCCCAAATCCGTGACACCGCACCGCATCACCGAGAACTTCCGTGTGACGGACTTCGAACTCACCGCCGACGAACTCGCCGCGATCGACGGCCTCGATACCGGCCTCCGCGGCGGCCCCGAGCCGGCCGACATCACCCTGGACAACTTCGGACTCGACATTCCCGAAGCCTGACTCGTCGAACCCGACCTTCACCCCCCCTGAAAGGCAACTCCTTCCATGAAAGCAACATTCATGTACGGCGCCGGCGACGTTCGCATCGAAAGCGCACCTGATCCCGACATTCGGCAACCCACCGATGCCATCGTGCGCACCGTCCTCGCCTGCGTCTGCGGATCCGACCTGCACCCGTATCACTCCATGACAGCCGGGGCGGCCAACCCCATGGGCCACGAACTCATCGGCATCGTCGAGGACACCGGAAGCGCTGTCACCAAGGTGCGCAAGGGCGACTTCGTCATCGCCCCATTCGCGTATGCCGACAACACCTGCGTGTTCTGCCGCGAAGGATTCCACACTTCCTGCATCCACGGCGGCTTCTACGGCTCCCCGGAAACCGGGGGATTGCAGGCCGAACTCGCCCGCATCCCGCAAGCCGACGGCAGCCTCGTCGTGGTGCCCGGCGTCGACCCGTCCACCGCCGGCGACAGGCTTCTTGCGTCGCTGCTCACGCTATCGGACGTCTACCTCACCGGCCATCACGCCGCCCACATGGGCCGCGTCGAGCCCGGCAAGACCGTCACCGTGATAGGTGACGGTGCGGTGGGCCTGTCCGCAGTGCTCGCCGCCCGCCAGATGGGTGCCGAACGCATCATCCTCATGGGACGACACAAGCAGCGCACCGACCTCGGACGCGACTTCGGCGCCACCGACGTCGTCGCCGAGCGGGGCGCCGACGGTATCTCCCAGGTCATGGAACTCACCGAGGGCGAGGGCTCGCACGTCGTCCTCGAAGCGGTAGGCCACATGCCCGCCTACGAACAGGCCTACGGCATCGTCCGCCCCGGCGGCGTCATTTCCCGCGTCGGTGTCCCGCAGTACGAGGACGCGCCGATCGGATTCGGCTCGCTGTTCGGTAAGAACGTCACCTTGACGGGTGGGCCCGCCCCCGTCCGCGCCTATCTCGAGGACGCGATTCCGCAGGTACTCGACGGGCAGATCGACCCCGGCAAGGTGTTCGACGTCCAACTGCCGCTCGCCGAAACAGCCGAGGCCTATCGGCTGATGGACGCTCGCGACGCCCTCAAGGTTGCCCTGCGGCCATGACCCGGGCAATGACTACCAGCGCAGAGGAGAGACCGATGACCGACTGGACCGAGACGGACCTGGCCGCAATCACCCAGTAAGGAGCAAAGACATGGAGTTCATCGATCCCGTCCCCACCGGCAAGGGTACGGACGCCCAATTCACCGGCGACGTCTGGTACGACGTCATCTTCGCAGGTGAGGAGCCGTCACGGGTGCGCGCGAATATGGTGCGCTTTTCTCCCGGGGCGCGCACGTTCTGGCATCACCATGTGCTGGGTCAGACCCTGCACGTCGTGACCGGTATCGCGCTGGTCGGCACTCGCGATGGTGTCGTGTTCGAAGCCCATCCGGGAGAGACGGTGACCTGCCCTGCAGGTGAGGAGCATTGGCACGGCGCCACCGAGGACCGGTTCATGGAACATCTCGCCGTCTGGGAGGGCGACGGCACGACCACCTCGGAGACCACGTGGCTCGAAGAAGTCACCGATCAGCAGTACGCCGCACCCCGCACCCGCCGGAACTGACCGTCGACCGAGACGGAGCCTGCGGGTTCCGCCTCGCGCCACGGCTCATGGAACGAATGGAGAAGATCGTTGTGACCGACATGATGCGCGCGTTGATATCCGGACGCGGACCCGAATGGGTACTCACCGAGGTGCCTGTCCCGCAACCGGGACCGGGCCAGGTTCTGATTCGTAACCGGGCGGCGGCGACCAACAATGCCGACCTGCCCATGCTCGCCGAGGCCGACCCCACCCATGGTGGGCACGGCAAGGAATTCATCGCCGGCTTCGAGTACGCCGGTGAAATCATCGCTCTCGGCGCCGGCGTGGAGACTTGGAAGATCGGTGACGCGGTGATGGGCTCGATTCCATCCTCCTTCGCCGAGTACGTGGTCGCCGATCACCGGTTCGTGCTGCCGCGCCCGACCGGACTCGCCCCCGAGACAGCATGTGCGCTTCCGACCGGACTGCTGACCGAGCACGGCGCTCTCAGCACCGCCGGATTCGTCTCCGGGCAGAGCGTCTTGATCACGGGTGCATCGAGCGCGATCGGACTGATCGGCGCCCAGATCGCCAAGTCTCTCGGCGCGTCCCAGATCATCGGCACCACCCGCACGGCAGGCAAACGTGATCTGCTCACCGCGGCGGGCGTCGACACCGTCATCGTGACCGACGAGCAGGATCTGACCGAGGCGACGTTGGCCGCGACCGGCGGCAAGGGTGTGGACGTGGTGCTCGATCACGTCGCCGGGCAGACCTTCGCGCAGTGCCTGTCGGCCACTGCTGTGGATGGGCATGTGGTCAACATAGGTCGACTCGCCGGCCCGGTCTCCACGATCGACATCGACGCGCTGTCCTACCGGCACCTCACGGTCCACGGCGTCTCCTTCGGATTCACCCGCGACGTGGAGATGGCCGGCATCATCGCGGGCCTTCTGCCCGAGGTGATCCCCGCTGTCGCCCACGATCGGATCCGGCCGGTGATCGACCGGACCGTGAACATCACCGACTTCGCGCAGGCTGCCGGCCGGCTCCGCTCCGGGGAAGCGGTCGGCAAGATCGTGATCCGCCCGTGACTGCACGCAGGCCTGCCGCATCACCAACGGAACGAGACAGTGCCACACCGACGGAAATCATGACCCGATGACCAACGACGCACGCGCGCAAAGTAGTTACCGGACGCGTGTGAGAGCGCTGCGCGCGCGGATGGGCGATGATGTCGGCGCGGCCGCCCTGTTGTTGGGTGCGACGGTCCTGGCGCTGGTGTGGGTGAACTCGCCGTTCGGCGACACCTACGACACCTTCTGGGATACCGAGTTGAGTGTCGGATTCGGGAGCAGCGAGCTGACGTTGACCCTGCAGCACTGGGTCAACGACGCACTGATGGCGTTCTTCTTCATCGTGGGGTTGGAAGTCAAACACGAGTTGGTGCTCGGTGAACTCGCCGACCGACGTCGGGCTGCGGTTCCCGCGCTTGCCGCCTTGGCGTTTCCTGGGGGCATTCGACCTGTTCGACCAGACCACCGTCCAGCGAACGGCCATCGTCATCGACGACGGCGAAGTCCTGCACCTGACCGTGCAGCAGCTGCACGAGGCGCTCGCCGCAGACCCCGACCTGCGCGAGCTCGTACAGCGGGCGTTTCTCGTTCGTCACGCGATCGGGGTCGAACAGTTTGCTGATATACGCATAATCGGACGTTCCAGCAGCCCGCGCACACGCCAGCTCAGGGACTGGGCCGACGAGCACGGCCAGTCCTCGGTGCTCATCGATATCGATATCGACGACACCGCCGACACGTACCTGGGCAGACTCGGCCTGACCGAGGACGACCTGCCCGTGGCCGTGCTCCGCGGCAAGCAGGCTGTACTGCGTGACCCCGACGAAGCCGATTTGCGGTGACGCGCTACAGGTCCCGGGCTGAACGCGGGAGTTCTCAGGAAAGTCGCGACGAGTTGCCCGGACTCGAGTGACGCGCGCCAGGTTACAACTTGCCCGAATAGGATAAGCTGAATTATCAGTTCAGATAACCCCGAGGAGGCACGGTGGGCAAAGGGGACTTCGACGCGGTGCTGCGTTCGGCGGCCCGTTTGCAGGAGCTCGTTCCGGACGCGGTGCTTGTCGGCGGGTCCGCCGCGGTGTTGTACGCCGGCCATCGAGAGTCATACGACCACGATCATGTGCTGGTCGATCTGGAGGAACGGTTCGACGCAGTTCTCGATGCACTCGAATCAGATCCGGAGTGGGTGCTCAACAGAGCGGTGCAGGGGAAAGTCCTGCTCGGTAACCTCGGTGACATCGAAGCGGGGGTGCGCCAGCTCATCCGGAATCGGCCGCTGGAAACGCGGCGCGTGGAACTGCCAGGCGGAGCGGAAGTCACTGCCCCCACTGCGGAGGAGACTCTCCGAATCAAGGCGTACTTGCTGGTCAAGCGGAACCAGACCCGCGACTATATTGGCGTCGCGGCACTGTCCGAAAGATTTGGCGTGGAGTGGGCTGCCAGCGTCTTGGCCAGCATCGACGACTACTACTCCGCCAGTCGAACCGGGGGAGATGACGTCGCCAGCCAAGTGGTTCGGCAACTCGCTGAGCCAAGACCGAAGGACAGCAGAACGACGGCCTCGCTAGGCAAGTACAAGGGACTGGCACAGCGATGGACGGACTGGACATCGGTGGTGCAGCAGTGTCAACGCATCGCCGATGTCATGCTGAACTGATCAGAATGGAGACGCGATGTGCGCGCTTGCGTTCCGCAATATCTCTGCGACTCCGGAGGATCCGGTCGAGCAGTGGGGTGTCGAAGGTATCTTGGCGGCGATCGATCGGGGATCACTGCAGCATTGGCGGAAGATCCGTCGAGCGGTCGCGCAGGAGCCATACGGCCCCGTCGCAGCCGATCTGGGGGAGGCCCTGAGCATCGCCGAAGACAGGGGTGCCCGGGCGGCGTTGTCGCGTGCGCTCACCGAGGCCCGCACCGGTGAGCAGAACGCCGCTCGGGTTGAAGTAGCCCGGCGTCTGCGGGAGTGCGTGGAGGCATCGGGTCTGTCGGACCGGGCATTCGCAACGCGCCTGGGCACCTCACCCTCGCGGATGTCGACGTATCTGTCGGGAGGAGTGACCCCGTCTGCGGCGTTGTTGCCGCGGGCGGAATGGCTAGCTGAGCGATGCCAGAACCAAAAGACGGAACTCCCCACACACGGCTGCTAGCGGGAGCGTGTGCGGTTGAGCAGCCACCAGGCGACGATCAGGTCGTCGGTGCGGTCGAGGTCCAGACCGGTCAGCTCGGAGAAGCGGGTGAGCCGGTTGCGGATCGTATTCCGGTGCAGAAATAGGGTTTCGGCGGTGTCGTCGATTCGGCGGTCGCAGTCGAGGTAGGTTTCGACGGTTGTGCGGATCTCGTCTCCCACCGCGCCGTGGCGGTCGAGGGGAGCCAGATGCTTGTCGGCCAGTTGGCCGGCGGCGTCCTCGGCGGCGCCGAGCAGTGGTAGGGGACCGAGCGAGGCAAGATCGACGAGACCACTGCGGCCGTGCGCGACGGCGATCGCAAGGGCATGGCGGGCGTACCGGTAGGAGCTGGGGGCGTCACCGAGTTGAACTGCGGGGCCGAGCGCGACGGGACCGGGGTGCGCCAGACCTTCCGGTGTGCGCGGAAGCAGCGCGACCAGATACTGGTCGACCACGGTGTCCACGACCGGGAGCTTCGCAGTGGACCCCCGATTCCGCAGGGCCGCCAGCAGATCCGAATCGGAGCGTTGTTCCTCCCACGGGACACAGGCGATCCGGTAGTTGTGATCGGGATCGACCCGGTGCGCTCGCGCGGCCTCGCGTATTTCCTCGGGCGAGAGGCCGCCGTGGACGAGACGGCGCAGGAAATCTGCTCGTCGTGCTGCGGTGGCCATTGTTCGTTCCTGCGACACCATGTGCACGGTGGCCGAGGCGGCGGTCGCCCACTCCCATGTGAGGTCTTGGATGTCATCGACGGTGCCGGCGGGCAGGTGTTCGGCGGTGGCACGCTGCCGGATGAGCTCGACGATCCGCCGGGCACCCAGTTGCAGGCTGTGGGCGACCAGATCGAGCGGAATCTGCTGGTCCGACCAGGTGCGGGCGAGCGTGGCCAGCTCACTGAAGTCGGCGTCGACCGACTCGCTGCGCAACTGCTGCACCGCGATGGCCAGAACCGCGCGGGTGTTCCGCTCGACCGAGGTGGGATCGACCTGGTCGTAGCCTGGAATGTGCTCCCGGTAGAGGCGGGTCAGATCCTCCGAGATCTCGGTCAATTCGGGATCGTCGTCGGCGATCATCGCCGCGATCCGGGCCGCGACCTGCTGTCGGCGCGGCCCGAGCCGGATGCCGCGCCCGAGTGCCGCGATGTCCATCATGCGATCACCCTCTCGCGCGGTCTGTGCATATGCACATCCTAGTCGGGTCCATCGCCTATTCCTTCCACACCTGGGCCCGTTGAAGAATGCATATGCCCGCTCCCAGTGGGCTCCTTCATACCCACGATTTCCGCCCGAACCGGAGGTACCGTGTCCGACACCGTTCGACCCACCCCTCGGATGAGCCCAGTTCGCTGGACGCCACCCGTCGCCCCGGACCGGGCGCGGCAGAAATCCTCCGTACCGGCGCTGCCCGCCGTACGCCGCATCGAACTACCGGGCGACGGGCCGGAAGATGTCGTGATCGACGCCGACGGATTCGTCTATTGCGGCATCGCCGACGGATCCGTCCTGCGTGTAGACCTCCGCAACGGCGCGGTCGAGACGGTGGTCAATACGGGCGGCCGACCCCTGGGCTTGCACGCCGAAGCCGACGGCTCACTGCTCATCTGCGATGCCTACCGCGGGCTACTGCGCTGGCCCGGCACCGGCGATGCCGTCGAGGTGCTGGTGGACGCCGTCGACGGAGAGCCCCTGAAATTTCCGAGCAATGTGGTCGCCGATCCAGAAGACGGCACGATCTACTTCACCGCCTCCTCGCATCGGTGGCCGCTCGAGCACTGGAAGGGCGACCTCATGGAGCATTCCGGCACCGGCCGACTCCTGCGCCGCACACCCGACGGCGCGGTCGACGTCCTTCTCGAGGGTCTGCAGTTCGCCAACGGTGTCGCCTTCACACCGGATCGGCAGTCGCTGATCGTCGCCGAAACCGCGGGCTACCGCCTCAACCGCTACCGGCTCCGCGGACCCGGAGCGGGCACGCGGGAAACCCTTGTGGACAACCTCCCTGGATTCCCGGACAACATTGCACTGGGCAGCGACGGATTGATCTGGGTGACCCTGGCCTCGCCGCGCAACCCGATACTCGACGCGCTGCTGCCGCGCGCAGGTGTACTCCGCAAGCTGTTGTGGAAGTTGCCCGACCGCTTGCAACCTGCGCCCGAACGCACCGTCTGGGTGCTCGGCGTCGCCCCGGACGGATCGATCGTGCACGACCTGCAGACGGACGGGTCGTCGTACTCCATGGTTACCGGTGTAGCCGAGCTCGACGGCACCTTGATTCTCGGCAGCCTGCACGAATCCGCGATCGCGGTCACTCACGTCCCCGATTCCAACTTCCGAAAGTAGAAGAAATGGACTTCGCTCCCAGCCCACGCGCCGCCGACCTGGCCGACCGCGTGCGCCGCTTCATCGACGAGAAGATCGTCCCTGTCGAGGAGCAGTACCACCGCGACGTCGACGCGCTGCGCGCAACAGGCGACGCCTGGACACCGCTGCCCCTGCTGGCAGAACTGCGGGCGCAGGCCCGCGAGGAAGGGCTGTGGAACCTGTTTCTGCCCGCCGCCCACGCCGGCGAGTACGCCGCCCGTTTCGGCACCGATGGCGGTGCGGGCCTGAGCAATTCCGACTACGCACCCATCGCCGAACTGACCGGCCGCTCCTTCCTGGCCCCGTACGTGTTCAACTGCAACGCTCCCGACACGGGAAACATGGAAGTGCTTCTGCAGTACGGGGATCAGGCCCAGCGCGACCGCTGGCTCGACCCACTGCTCGACGGAACGATCCGCTCGGCATTCGGCATGACCGAACCGGACGTGGCGTCCTCCGACGCGACGAACATGGCAGCCACCGCCGAACTGGACGGCGACGACGTGGTGATCAACGGCCGCAAGTGGTGGACCACCGGTATCGGCCATCCCGACTGCAAAGTCATCATCTTCATGGGCCTGACCTACCCCGAAGCAGACAAGCGCGCGCGGCACACGATGGTGCTGGCGCCGACCGATACTCCCGGGGTCAAGATCGAGCGAATGCTGCCCGCGATGGGCCGCTTCGACGAGCCGTTCGGGCACGGCGAGGTGTCGTTCGCCGACGTGCGGGTGCCTGCCACGAACATCCTGCTCGGTCCGGGTCGAGCCTTCGAGATCGCCCAGGGTCGTCTCGGCCCCGGCCGGGTGCATCACTGTATGCGGCTGATCGGGCTGGCAGAGGCCGCACTGGAGGCGGCGTGCCGGCGTGGCACGCAGCGCACCGCGTTCGGTCGCCCGCTCGCCCGCCTCGGCGGCAACCGTGAACGAATCGCCAAGGCCCGCATCGCCATCGACGCAGCACGGCTGTTGGTGCTGAACGCGGCCTGGAAGTTGGACACCGTCGGAGCCTTCGGCGCGCTCAGCGAAATCAGTCAGATCAAGGCGCACGTCCCCGCCATGGCCCAAGAGGTCGTCGACTTCGCCATGCAGATCCACGGCGGCGCTGGGCTTTCCGATGACTTTCCGCTGTCCGCGGCGTGGACGACGGCCCGGGCCATCCGGCTCGCCGACGGCCCCGACGAAGTGCATCTGGATCTGGTCGGGCGCCTCGAGCTCGCCAAATACCCCAAGGAGGGATGAACATGGCCCGCGTACTGATCACCGGCGGCGCCTCGGGACTGGGTGCGGCACTGGTCCGCCTCTGCACCGCCCGTGGCGACAAGGTGCTGGTCACCGACCTGGCTGAACACTGCGACGTCCCGGTCGGCGCCACCTACCAACAACTCGACGTCACCTCCGAAACCGATTGGCACCGAGCTCGCCAGACGGTGCTGGACACCATGGGTGGCCTCGACATCCTGATCAACAATGCCGGGATCGCTGCCGGCGGCCGGATCGACCACATTCCGAACGAAGAGTGGGTCCGGGTCATGAACATCAACGTCCTCGGCGTCGCCAACGGCTGTGCGACGTTCGCGCCGACGTTCAAGGCGGCCGGGGGTGGACACCTGGTGAACACCGCGTCCCTGGCCGGGCTGGTGCACCCGCCCGCAATGGCGTCGTATACGGCGGCGAAAGCCGCGGTCGTCGCGCTGAGCGAGAGCCTGCGCTACGAACTCGCACCCTACGGCGTGGCCGTGTCCGTCATCTGCCCTTCGTTCTTCCGCACAAATCTGTCCTCGTCGCTGCACGACGGCGATCCACTCATGACCACGGTGGCCCGCAAGCTGATCGACCGTGCACCCCTGGATGCTGACACCATCGCCGCCGCGGCGTTGGCCGGTGTCGACGCACGGAAGTTCCTCGTCCTCCCGGATAGTGCTGCGCGGAAGGCGTATTGGAGCAAGCGGCTACTGAAGCCGCTCTACGACCGCCAGATGGCGGGTATGGGTCGCCGCATCGCCGCGGGCGCACTTTCCGAGGCCGAAAAGGAGACTCGATGAGCACGATCGTCATCACCGGAGCCAGCTCCGGGCTGGGCGAAGAGATGGCACACCAATTCGCCGCTCTCGGTTACGACCTCGGCCTCTGTGCGCGGCGCCTGGACCGCCTGGCGACGCTGCGCGAGGAACTCCTCGCCGCCAATCCCGGCATTCGGGTGTCCATCGCCGAGCTCGATGTCACCGACGACGACGCCGTCGAGCGAGTTTTTGGGCAGTTTCAAACCGAATTCGGCACGCTGGATCGGGTCATCGTCAACGCCGGTAGCGGGTCGGGTGCAGCGCTGGGGACCGGCGGGCAGGCCGCCAACCGGCGCACAGCCATGACGAATTTCGTCGGAGCACTGTCGCAGAGCGAGCACGCGCTCGCGATCTTCCGGGACCAGGGACGCGGTCACCTGGTGCTGATCTCGTCGTTCTCCGCGCTGCGCGGGATGCGACGCTCCATGACCACCTACGCGGCCAGCAAGGCGGGTGTCGCCGCACTGGCCGAGGGCTTGCGGTCCGAACGCATACCGGGCGTGGATGTCTCGCTCATCTGCCCCGGATACATCCGTTCCGAGATGAACGCCGCAGCTGCCGACCGCACCAAGTTCATGGTCGACACCGAACCGGGCGTCCGGGCCATTGTGAAGGCCATCGAGGCCCGCGCGGACGTGGCCCACGTGCCGCGCTGGCCGTGGGTACCGCTCTCCGTGGTCATGAAGGTGCTGCCCCTCTCTATCGTGAGGAAACTGACATGAGCCAAGCCTCCACGCGCTCCGATGCGCGCGATTTTCGCGCCGAGGACGCCTTCGATGTCGCCGCCTTGGCTGCGTGGCTGCAGGACTTCGTCGGCGACGAAATCCTGTCCGGTACGCCCGATGTGCGCCAATTCTCCGGCGGCGCATCGAATCTGACCTACCTGTTGCAGTATCCGGAACGCGATCTCATTCTGCGGCGGCCGCCGAGCGGCCGGCACGCTGGGGCCGCTCACGACATGGGGCGGGAGTACCGGGTGCAGACCGCCCTGAACCCGGTCTTCGACTACGCACCGGCCACCGTCGCGCTGTGCGAGGACGACCAGATCATCGGCACACCCTTCTATGTCATGGAACGCCTCGACGGGCTGATCTCCCGCAAGGAGCTGCCACCCGAGGTGGATCTCACGACGGAGCACGTCCGGACACTGTGCACGAACGTCCTCGACGTGCTCGTGGACCTGCACACCCTCGACCCGGGGGCCGCGGGACTGAACTGGATGTCCAAAGGACCCGGCTACGTCGACCGGCAGCTGAAGGGCTGGTCCGACCGCTACCGTCGCGCCAAGACCTGGAATGTCGGCTCGTTCGAATCAGTGATGGCCTGGCTGGCTGACAACCAGCCGCCGGACCGCGGGTCCGTGGTGATCCACAACGACTTCCGATTCGACAACATCGTCCTGGACCGCACCGATCCCACCCGTCCCATCGGGCTGCTCGACTGGGAGATGGCGACGATCGGCGATCCGCTGATGGACCTCGGTGGGGCGCTGGCGTACTGGGTCCAGGGCGACGACGGGCGTGCGTTCAAGGCCTTCCGCCGCCAGCCTACCCACGTCCCCGGCATGCTCAGCCGCCGCGAAGTCGTCGAATACTACTGCCGCCGAACCGGTATCGGCCTGACCGATCGCGAATGGGCCTTCTACGAGGTATTCGGCCTGTTCCGGCTCGCCGTGATCTGCCAGCAGATCTACTACCGGTACCACCACAAGCAGACCACCAACCCGGCCTTCCGGTTCTTCGGCATCGCCACCGTGCTACTCGAACGCCGCTGCCGCAGCATCATCCGCAAGAACAAGTGACCTGACCACGGCCCGGGCCACAAACCTCGACGGGCTGGAGCTTGGTCTGCGGGTAGTCGTTCAGTCCTCGCCTGGGCCGACTACCCGCAGCCCCTCTGGTGGTACTTCCCGGACGATGAACTCGTCGTCGACGTCGGTCACGATGGCAACATAGAACACTGGCCGGCCGCCGATTTGAACGTGGCATCCGATCGTAAAGCCCGGGAGTCGGGGGATTCGCTGGGCAACTGGTTCGCCGCCCGCGATGTCGTCGTCGGGGTGGAGCCGTGCAGCCTCGGCCAGTACTGCTCGCTGTACGACGTCTCGGTCGACCAGATCATCGTCATCGGTCAGCAGTGCGGAAGCCACCGGTTCAGTGCATTTGAACGGCACTTCGAACCTCATCGATCGCGACAGTCCTTCCTGTGGCGCTGGTGGGACGTAGGGTGCGAACGTGATGCGGTACGCCGCGATCGGTCGATGGGAACCGCGGTCGATGACGAGTGTCCAGTAGCCGTTGTGCGTCGTAATGGTGCCGCGCAGTGCTGGGCCCCCACTCGAGGTCGCATCCAGAAACTCGTCGTAGCCGAGAAGTTCACCGTGCGTGCCGTGTTCGGCGTCGCGGGTGTGAGCGTGAACATCGGCCAGTTCGACCTCGAACAGACGCACCGGATAGCGATACTTCCATCCTGAGATCTGGGTGTGGAACTCCCTGAGCGCGTCGGTATCCAGATCGTCTGCGATCCAGTGCGCGATCTCCCGTGTGGTCACTTCCTCGACGGGACGGTCGGGTTCCGGGAAACCGCGAAACACCCCGTCCTCGTCGACGCTGTCCGCGAAAGATTCGAAGTCCATGTTCGCGATCGACAGGTTGTTCTCCACGCCCCACATCTCCGAGGGAATGACACGGAAGGTGCTTCCGCGTGGCTGTTCCGGTTCGTCGGGCCCGGTGTAGACGGTGACGATGGGCATCTCGGGGTTCTTCACCGTTTCGGCGTCGACGAGAAACACGTAGTAAGGAGACGGTTCACCGATTGCCTCTAGAAGCCCGTCGACGGTCAGCCCGTCGTACTCCGGATTATCGATGCAGGTCAGGTAGGCCGCGAAGTCGGTGCCGTCTCCCTGGGGTACCGGAGCCATGGCTGCGACGGCGATGTCCCGCCAGGCGGCGTCGTCGCTGAAGTCCGTACGGATGAGAAGCGACTCCCCCTCGAGATGGTCGGTAAGAGCTCGTCCCGTGCCGAGGGTGGCGAGCACCTCCGCTTCGCGTCGATCGTGCTCCTCCGCCGCGAGCTCGGCCGCTATCTCAGCGGCGTCGCGGTCAGGTGGATCGACTGGAACGATCGAGTCCACGATCCGAGCACAGTCGTCTTGGTTCATCTTCTCGTAGCTGCGGATTTCGTACGTCCAGTCACCGATGGATTGGCGATAGCGTTCCGGTGTCGAATCGTTCGGCCACTCGACTGTCGGTTCGCCGATCTCGGTCACCCATCGGCGCAGTGTGAAATGTGGCGCGTGCCCGCTGATCGACAGACTCAGTTCGCCGGTGCGGGCATCCCCGGATTGCGGCTGCGCGTTCGTCTTCATCGGCAGCCATGTCGGAAGCGCGTGAGGAATCCCAACCAGAGCGCGCTGTCGTTCCTCGTGCTCGCGGTGGAATTTCGCCATATCGTCCTCGGCCGGACGTGACGGGCCGGTCCACCTGAACAACGTGGGCTCGAACGATTCGTCAAGGCTGGGATCTTCCAGCTCCATCCAGTCTTCGCCTCGCTGCCAACGCACTGCGATGCCGAGTTCCGCGTCGAACACGTAGGTGACCGTTTCGTTCGTCAGCTGGTCGAGGGCGCTCACCTCCCAGCCGTCACGGCCCCGAACCTGGACCGCCCTGGGCGCGCTCGGTCCGACGAATCGCTGATCGACAGACCCACGAATTGTGTTGGCAGGAAACACATCGTAGGCGCGTAGGAGTATCGACGGAGGGCTGGTACCGATGATTGCGTAGCCGGTGTTCGGGGACTTGACGGCATGGACCATCGTGCCGTCCTCGTCGCGCGACCATCTGTCGGTGATGTTCGCGATGAAAGTGGGCTCACCGGCTTCGTTCTCGTAGCGCCAGGTCTCGTCAGGTGCGTGCCACACGAGTTCCCAAGACCCGTCAGGCCGGTGGACGGTTCCGCGAACGGTCCGTCCCATCGTGCCGTAGTTCGAGCCTCGGACCTGTTCCCACGTCGGCAGCATCATCGGAACCTACCCGACAGTACTCGGCGCCGTTTGTCGGTATCCGCCCTGCGCGCACCAGGGCGGTCGTCGAACTACAGGAGCGATAGTCTGCGACACCTTCGGCCCGCCCACCGAGCGACGCAGCCCCAAAGTGATGACTGCTGAGGACGACCACGGTCTCGGGTTCAGTGTCGAGGACCGGGTCGGCGGTGACGACCACCGCCCGGTGGCAGGTGCTCCAGGCGCGGCCGTACACTGCTGCGACCGCCTCGACTGAGCTGTCGTCGTCGAGGACGGCGAGCGCCATTTCCCGCTTCTCCATTGAACTGTCGTGCGATTCCGTCCGATCTTGATGGCGCTTGGTGTCGTGGTCACCCAGCCTTTCGACCGTGTGGACACTGCCGAGCACGATGCGCACACGCCTACCCACTGCGCGGCCGTCCCCACCACGACCTTGCGGGTGCCGTCGGACCCGATATGGACGGATTCGACGATGATCCCGTCAGTCCGAACAGGGCTGAACTATTGTGGGACACGCTCGCACCATTTGTTGTTGCTGTATGCGTAGAACACCTGGTCCACAAGGGGGCGAGCCGTCAATCAATCACCGACACGATCACCGTCGGTCACCCCAGGCCACCATCAGAGCCGTCAAACGGTTTCGTTCTCGCCGATCCGTGCGGAGCGCTTAAGATTTCCTCGACGAGCCGCCAACACCAGCAGGATGACGGTGAACACGAGCGACACGGTGACTGTGACGGCGGATGTCTCCATCCCGAACTCGCCACCAGTCAACCAGTCGGAACCGTGCGTTGTGGTGAACAGCAGACCAGGCTCGCGCTCGCCGGAGACCGGAATTCCGAGGAGCGCCTCGAGCGCGTTCCACCCGAAGTGGATGCCGACCACAAACCAGATGCTGCGACTCCACAAGAAGCCTGCGCCCAGGAGGCCACCGGCAGAGATGGCGATGGCGACCGCGCTCCACAGCGTGGCATTGGGATTCGCGGAGTGAGCTGCGCCGAACAGTGACGCAGAGAGGACCAGAGCGACCCAAGGACCGCCCATTCGCTCTATCGCCTGGAGTGCGATGCCACGGAATGCAAGTTCCTCGACAATTGCGCCGCCGATGGTCCCCAGAATGATCGTGGTGATGGTGGTCGCCGGATCGATGGGTTGCCACTCCAGCGTGTAACCACCCAGCAGGACGATGAGCCCGGTCGTTGCGACCAGGAACACAGTGCCGACAGAAAGTCCGAGCAGCAGATTGCGCCCGATACGGCGGGTGAGCTCCGGGGTTCGGCGTCGCACGAGCACGCGCATGACGAACAGATAGATGCCTAGCGCAACAACGGCAACGAGCAGCGACACCACGCTACTCACAACAGAGTCTTCCCCTCCCACTATCCCGCCGATAATCACGATCAGCACGAGCAACACGAACGCGATCGGGGCCCAGACAAGGGGGAAAGCCAAAATACGTCGAATCAGGCTCGGCCGACCACTGCTGTCATTCACAGTAAATGCTCCTTATACGGTTTATGAGGACGAGACCTTTGCTTTACTGAACCCACCGAGCAGTGCCCGAGGGCGCTATTTCTGGGGCTGCGGCCAGGCGATTCATACATTGCTGCATACACTCGCGCAGGCTGCGCACCTCGCTTCGAAGACCATCGGCATCGTCGCCGCGAAGAATCACGTTGACCAGGCTCAGCTGAGCAGCTTGAAGCTCGCGGACCTGCCGGCTACGGGACGCACCTGCCTTACGGGCGCGTCGACGCGTGCGGCGCGTGCGAATGGCTTCGACATCGTCGGGCGAGATCACATCATCCGATTCCTGCGTTGCCACCTCCGCAAACGTTCTCCATTCGGAGGCAATCGCGGGTCGGTAGGCCGCAAAGTAAGCCACGACGGGAATGACGACGAGCATGGCAAGAGATAGCGTCGTGTTCAAGCCTTCCGGCTTGGGTGCGTCGATCAGGAAGTGCGCAAACCCTGATCCCAGAACTGCAAGCACCAGAATTCCCGCGCGCCTGCCGTTCGATCGATCGCGTCGCACAAGCGCGTAGCCGATACCGAGGCCGATGACGCCGCTCAGCACCCAGTGTGTGGAGAAGATCGAAATCCCCCTCGAGACAACCATCTGTATCAGGTCACTGAAGTTGTCGCCCGTGCCGTCGCTCATGCTCCCCGAACCAGCGGTCAACAGGTAAACGATGTTCTCGGTGCTCTGGAAACCCAGCCCGACAAACGCGCCGAGAACGCCCGCTTGAAGGGGTCTGACGATCCATCGGCGGCCAATAGACACGAGCACGAGGATGCCGAGCGTCTTGAACGTCTCCTCCACGAGTGGCGCAGTTGCGGCATCGAGAAAACTCAGTTCCTGCTGCGCGGCACCATGGATCGCCTCCGATATCCGGTTATTGATGACACCGGCGAAGCCAGCGGCGGCAAGCCCGCCCCAGAGCACCCCCGCGACAATCAGTTGCCAGAGGTTGCCACGGTAGAGATCCAGGAACCGGATCAGCAATGCGACCAGAACGAGGGCCACCACGGAGAATATCAGTGTGATCGCCCAGTAATCCGCAGGCATACTCTGCCCTGTTTGAGCTTCGGCCCGAACCATAAGGACGGTGGCCACAACCAATGCCACGACGTACACCCAGGACAACCATGACTTCAGTGGCCAGGCAAACTTCACTTTTCCTTCATCCATCAGAGCCGATCCTCTTGGTCAGGATTGCCCGAACAGGTTTCCATCAAGTCCGGACCACCCGAGCAATTTGTTCGCAAATAGACCATGGCATCCATACCTCGGAAATGAACCCTACCTTTCAGTCAGTCGGCAACCGGTCAGACACCACTGCCGATCGCTCTGGTGGGATCGGTCGGGTGACCGCGTACTCACGAACTGCCACCAGTTCGAACTTGACCCGCTTCGTGGTGGGGGACACGCTTCCGCGCAAGATCAACCCGAGCGAGCTGCCGTTGGCCGCGACCCGTCCGGACGGCCCTGGGCTCCGAATGTCAGGAGACACCCTCTGCGTAACCTTAGGAGTCGCCTCAATGAGGAAGAACCGATCGATCAACGCTCAGCTGGTGGAGTGGCATTCGAAATCGACAGTGGCGCACTGTACCTGCGTTCGATCTCTGGTTTCTTCGCCGCCGCAGTCGTGGCAACAGCGATGCAGTTCTGCCTGCCGACGCAGGCTGCATCCGCATCACCGTGCCCCGACATCGAAGTGGCGTTCGCTCGCGGTACCGGTGAAGCACCCGGTCTCGGCGTCACGGGAACCGCGTTCGTCGAAGCCCTGCGTGAGAGGGCGGCCGGCAAGTCGGTGGGATCGTATGCAGTGAACTATCCGGCGAGCAACGACTTCCTCAACCCGGTGCCGTTCGCTCGGACAGTCATGGACGGGGTCAGGGACTCGCGATCGCACGTGGAGTTCATGGCGGCACGCTGTCCCGGCACCAGGATCGTGCTGGGCGGATATTCGCAGGGTGGCGCGGTGGCGGGCTTCACCACCATGGCCGCAATCCCACCCTCACTGAACCCGGGGTACGCGTGGAGCGCGCCCGCGCCGATGCCGGCCGAGGTAGCCGACCATGTCGCTGCGGTTGTCTTCTTCGGCACGCCTTCGGATCGATGGCAGCGTGGCATCGGAGCACCGCCCATCGTCCTCGGACCGGCCTACGCAGCCAAGAGCACTTGGCTATGCGTTCCCGGTGACACCATCTGCAACGGCGCAGGTGCCGGCCTGCCCAACGCGCAACACACGCTCTACTCGGTCAACGGAATGGCCGATCAAGCCGCAGGATTCGTGACCAGTCGACTGTAGAAACTCGAGCCGCCTCGGAAGCCGCTGTCACGGACGCGAGAACATGACACGAGTGATGAGGACCTACGGCAGCAAGAAGGTAACGGGCTCGCGCTCTATCCTCGTGCCATGTCCACAAACTTGGACAGATGGAGTTGGTGCGCAACGGTGATGGTCGCGGTGGGACCGTTACGATGCTTGCCGAGGATCAGGTCCGCCTCGCCACCACGCGGGTCGTCCCGCTCGAAAGCATCGGGACGGTGCAACAGGATCACCATATCGGCATCTTGTTCCAAACTTCCAGATTCACGAAGGTCAGAAACCATGGGCTTCTTGTCCGTTCGCTGTTCGGGACCACGGTTGAGCTGACAGATCGCGACGACCGGAACCTCGAGTTCCTTCGCCAAAAGCTTGAGGCTACGGGAGAATTCGGACACTTCCTGCTGACGTGACTCGACCTTCTTGCCCGACGTCATCAACTGCAGGTAGTCCACCACGATCAGTTTGATGTCGTGCTTCTGCTTCAAACGCCTTGCCTTGGCACGGATTTCCATCATCGTGAGGTTGGGAGAGTCGTCGACGAACAGCGGCGCCTCACTGATCTCACTCATCCGGCGAGCCAGCTTCGTCCAGTCGTCGTCGGTCATCTTGCCCGAGCGCATATCGCCGAGCTTGATCTTCGCCTCCGCCGACAGCAGACGCATCACGATCTCGGTCTTACTCATCTCGAGGGAGAAAATGACACTCGACATGCCATGCGTGATGGAGCACGACCGCAGGAAGTCCATGCCGAGCGTGGAATTGTGGGTCGGCACCATCCACGCGCCTGCCAAATACAAGTGGGCCGGGTTATCGACCTCGACACAACGCACCGGAACACTGTCGACCTTGCGGACATCCACGATGTACCGCGACGCCGCCGAGGGGATGCGAAGCTCCTTGTGCGCCACCGCCTTGCGATGAAGTGTGAAAACGTCCTCGTCGGCCGCGAACGACAGTCGGCTGTCACCGACAATGCACACGTAGCCCAAGCCGACCAGCAACTGTTGAACGTCACTACCCAGACCACCCGCGGCGCCGACGTGGACCGAGCCATCGTCCGCCACCGACCCAGCTACGTCGAGCAGACCCGCAAGCAACTCACGACGTTGCGCTTCGGAGCCACGAAGGTAGCTGGCCGGGATCCGGTCAACAGCGACGGCGTCGAATGCTCCGCTGGCCCGCATCAGCACTTCCGCTTCGAGCGGGCCGTTGGCCGCCAGCATGACACCGACCGCGTATGGGTCGACGGCAAGCTTCTGCTCGGGCAACTGCAGCGAACTCGCGTTGCGGACCATGTGACCATCGCTGATCGACTCCGCGACCTGGGCAGTGGTACGCACACCCGGCACGCCGCCCGGCTCCGTCAACCACTGGTGCTGTTCGTCGGCGACAATGACGGTGCCGTCCGAGAACTCGACCTCGTAGCAGGGGCGCCCCTCCATCACTTCTGTTGCAGCCACGACGCGGGTGGGCTTGCCGTCGGCGTCGATGAGGTGGTCACCGACCTGGACCGCATGCATGGTGGTCCACCCGGTCGGCGTTGCCAGGGGAGTGTTCAACGCCAGTGCCTTGCCTACACCAGGTCTCGCCGCAACGATGATCATCTGACCGGGGTGCAGGCCGTTGGTGACCTCGTCCAGATCCTTGAATCCGGTGGGCACACCGAGTGAGATGCCGCCACGGCTGGCGATGGAGTCGATTTCGTCCATCGTGGGCTGCAGCAGCTCGTCGAGCGGCACGAAGTCCTCGGTGGTGCGGCGTTCGGTGACCTCGAAGATCTCGGCCTGCGCGCGGTCCACCACCTCGGCAACGTCCTGACCGTCCGAGCCCGTGTAGCCGTACTGAACGATGCGGGTACCCGCATCAACCAGGCGGCGCAGAACGGACTTCTCCGCCACGATCTCGGCATAGAAACCGGCGTTGGCCGCAGTGGGCACCGTCTGCGTCAGCGTGACGAGGTACGGGGCGCCACCGACACGACGGAGTTCGCCGCGACGATCCAGCTCCGCCGACACTGTCACGGGGTCGGCAGGCTCGCCGCGGCTGTACAGGTCGAGGATGGCGTCGTACACCGACTGGTGCGCCGGCCGGTAGAAGTCGCCCGGCCGAAGGACCTCGAGGACGTCCGCGATGGCGTCCTTGCTCAGCAGCATGCCGCCCAGCACGGACTGCTCCGCAGCCATGTCCTGCGGTGGCTGCCGACCGAATTCTTCGGTGGGCTCTTCCGGCGCATCCGGGTAGCCGGACCGTCCCCGATCGTCTACTACAGCCACTCGCCCGACCTTCCCCGTCGCTGTTGCACGACACCGAATGTGCTCGTTCGGTGATTGGCACCAAACATGTTCTACGCGACCTCACCGACAACGATCGCAGGCCTTGGACGGCCTCCGCCGCACCCGCGTGCAGACACGCCGGGACGACGTTAGGGATTTGCCCAGCAGTGTTCAAACCAGCTTGTGTACACAGCTGTGGACAAATTGTGGAAACTCCTGGGTAGGTTTGTTAACCCCATGGGGACAACCTGAGGATAAGTACATCTCACACCCATGTAAGCGCAGGTCGGAGAGTGTTCACACTGTTCAAACCATGTGGATTACCCTCATCCCGGCGTGTCCTCCGTGTTGACAACTCGGGCGTGTTGAGTAAATGGGCCGTGAACGGCGGTATGACGCACCTCACATGTCCTCGAGGGGCCCGTTAACTTCCAGTCACGGCCCCAATCCATGCGAAGGTCCCCGCACACATGGTGCGCGGGGACCTTCGTACATGCGCCTGGAGGCGCCGCGGAGGCTAGCTCGCGACGACGTTCAGGTCGAACTTCGCAACCACATCGGGATGCAGGTTCACGACGATGGCGTGCTTGCCTGTCGCCTTGATGTGAGCCTTCGGCAGCACGATGTTGCGCTTGTCGACGACCGGTCCGCCGGCGGCCTTGATGGCGTCGGCGACGTCGGAGGCCTTGACCGAACCGAACAGCTTGCCCGAATCGGCAGCCGTCTTGACGGACAGCGAGACCGACTCGAGACCCTCGATGGCCTGCTTCAGCTCGTTGGCGTGCTCGAGTCCGCGAACGGCGCGAGCTTCCTGCGAACGACGAATGCCCTCGACCTGCTTCTCGGCGCCACGAGTGGCAACGATCGCCAGTCCGCGGGGCAGCAGAAAGTTGCGGCCGTATCCGTCCTTGACCTCAACGGTGTCGCCAGGCGCACCGAGGTTGTCCACTGCAGCGGTGAGGATGAGCTTCATGTCTTTCCTCCCTTTCCTTAGCGAGCCACTGAGGCGTAAGGAAGCAGGGCAACCTCACGCGAGTTCTTGACGGCCATGGCCACGTCGCGCTGGTGCTGGACGCAGTTACCGGTGACACGGCGCGCACGGATCTTTCCGCGATCGCTGACGTACTTACGCAGCAGCGTCGTGTCCTTGTAGTCGATCTGCGAGTTCTTCTCTTTGCAGAAGGTGCAGACCTTCTTCTTCACTACCTTGTCGCGCAAGGGCGGCTTCGGCATTTGCTTACTCTTTTCTCAGACGTTCCGATCAGGTACGGATCAGAACGGGGGCTCGTCGCTCCCAGCGGAACCACCGAAGGAACCCGATGCCTGAGGCGCGCTGCCCCAAGGATCGTCTCCGCCGGCCGCTGCCGCCTGGGGACGTCCACCGCCCGATCCGCCGGAGGAACCGAATCCGCCTCCGCCACCACCGCGCGAGGTCTTGTTGACCTTTGCCGTGGCGTACTTCAGCGAGGGGCCGATCTCGTCGACCTCGAGCTCGACAACAGTGCGCTTCTCACCTTCACGCGTTTCGAACGAGCGCTGCTTGAGCCGGCCGCTCGCGATCACTCGCGAGCCACGGGTCAAGGTCTCCGCCACGTTCTCTGCTGCCTCGCGCCAAATGTTGCAGCGCATGAACAGCGCCTCGCCGTCTTTCCATTCATTGGTCTGACGGTCGAAGAGGCGAGGTGTGGATGCGATCGTGAAATTCGCAACCGCAGCACCTGCGGGGGTGAAACGAAGCTCCGGATCAGCCGTCAGGTTTCCGATGACGGTGATGACGGTGTCGCCTGCTGCCATGTGGTTCCTCCTGCGTAATGTGAAATTCGGTTGGCACCGAGCCTAGAGGCCCGGCCCGACAGAGATCACTTGTTGTGGCGCAGAACCTTCGTACGAAGCACCGACTCGTTCAGGCCGAGCTGACGATCGAGCTCGTTGACGGTGTCAGGCGTCGCAGTGATGTCGACCACCGCGTAGATGCCTTCTGTGTGCTTCAGGATCTCGTAAGCGAGACGACGCTTGCCCCAAACATCGACCTTGTCGATATTGCCGCCTTCTTGGCGAACAACATTGAGGAACGTATCCAGCGAAGGAGCAACAGTGCGCTCGTCCAGGCTGGGGTCCAGGATGACCATCAATTCGTAATGACGCATAAGACCTCATCACCTCCTATGGACTAGTGAAACGGTCACGGGCTGTCCGTGACAGGAGGGTCGTTGCGTCAGCAACCTTTGCAGGGTACACGGAAATCCCGTGACCAGGGAAATCGAGGCCGTACCTCAGAACAGTGTGTTGGTGTGGCGGCCCAGTGTGAAGCCGTGCGAACCGCGGAAGCAGGTGATCCCGTCAGCCCACGAGTACCCCCACCAGGAGCCCGGCGGCCGCGACACCGGACAGCCTCCGCAGGTGAGGATCCCTCGCACACGTCGACTCGTCATTGCCCACACCCACGTTCGGTCGCGAAGAACCTGTTCGTCGCATCGATCCGTCCCTTCGGCCAGCCACATTTCATCCGGCGATTTCCAGTGACATCGGCGCACCCCCCCCCCGGTTACTGTGAACAGGTAACAGTTGAATCACACGCCGACCCGAGACCGCACCGGAGAACCCGTCAACCGGCGGGAACGATCCCACCCTCCTCACGAAGCCGCAGTTCGTCCCCGGACGCCCCGCGGTCCGCTCTCGGACGCAGGAACTTCGGCAACCACTTCGGGGGATGATCGTCGGTCTGATCCAGCACACCGCCGACAGGATCGTCGATGAATCCGTAACGCACGAGGTCCGTGCCGGGCCGATAGATCTGCCGGAGGATCAGAATGCAGATGATCACGACAGCCACATCGCGGATGAGGACGGTGGCGGTGAACCACTGTTCCGGCAATCCCTTGTTGGATTCACCGAGGTAGTAGTACATGCGCGGCACCCACACGAGGGCGTCGACCGTCATCCACGCCAGCAGGATTCGCGTGTGCGGGAACGCCAGCACCGCCAAGGGGACCAGCCACAGCGAATACTGCGGGCTCCACACCTTGTTGGTGAGGAGAAACCCGGCCACCAGCAGAAAACACAGTTGGGCGACGCGCGGCCGCGTCGGCGCGGTGAGGGCCACGTAGCCGACGCCCACGCATACGAGGACGAACAGCAGCAGCGACACCGCGTTCAGGATGGTGGGCCCCTGCCCCGGAGCCAACGGACCGTCGAAACCACCCCACCCGGTGAACGACGAGATCACGTTGTAGATCGAATCGGGGTCGGCGCCGCGTTCGGAGTTGAGCCGGAAGAACTCGACCCAGCCACGGGGGAACAGGACGGCGATCGGCAGGTTGACCACCACGTAGGCCGCTACAGCAGCAAGGGCGGATCGAGACCAGTCACGAATCTTCCCGGATCGCAGGCACAGCACCAGCAGGGGTCCGAGCAACAGCAGTGGGAACAGCTTGGTCGCACCACCGAGACCCAACAGGACACCGGCAAGCACAGGACGTTTGCGCGCCCACGCCAGGAGTCCGGTGGCCGCAAATCCCGTGGCCAGCAGATCGAAGTTCGTGAAGGCGTGCACCGCGACGAGCGGAGAGCAGGCGACCAGCGCCGCATCCCACACCCGTCGGCCTGCCAGAAGCGCCGTCGCCCAGACGGTCACCAACCACGCCAACGCCAGACCGAACGCGACGACGTTGAAGTACAACGCCACCTGCAACGCCCCCGGAAGGAACGAGGTGGCGTCCCAGGCTTTCGCCACGGTCATCGAAACGTACTGGTACAGACCGGATATCACCGGATACTCCATGTACCGTCGCTGAACCGAACCGTCCGGACGCTCCTCTTCCCACCACTTCTTGTAGGGGAAGGCGCCCTCGTTCAGACGCTCCGCCCCGTACAGCGGCACCGTGTCCGAGTAGCACATCGCGACGTACTGCCTGCTGCCACTCCAGTCGAGTCCGAGCGCACCGTCCGGACCGACGGGAGCCTGCTGGATACAGGCAGCCTTGGAGAACCAACCGAAGGCCAGGAACACGACGGCGAGCAGCAAGATCACCCGCATCGGGGTGAAGAACCTCGTGCGCCCGACGACCGCATGCCGCCCGATCGGCCCGCCCACCATCTCGGAGAGCCGACCGACCACCGGATCGGTACGGCTGGGTACGTCCCGCCAATCGGCCGACCGCCGGTCGGTTGCCAGCGGCCCCGGCGACACCGCCGCAACGTCGCCGCGCTCCTGGTGCCGGTGTGGAGGAGGGGTCACGGTCACTCCGCGAGGCTACCGGGTACTACCGACCGGGAATCAGCTGACCATCGTCGGCTTCGCTGTTCGGCCCGCCGCCGTTGCCGGGGCTTCCGTAACTGTCGCCACTGCTGTAGCCGTCGCCGTTGCCGGAATTTCCCGGCCCTCCGGCACCGGGCGCATCCTGTCCACTGTTGGCTCCGTTCCGGGGAGCTTGCTGGGGTTCACGCGGCACGAGCCCGGGAATCGGAATGGTGATACCCGGAAGGATCTCCACCGGCTTGGGCGTCACCTGCACCGGCGGAATCAGCTCGGTCGGCAGCTGGAACGTGCTGGTCGGGGCTTCGGTGGTGGTCGGCGACGGCGCTGTGTACGACGGGACACCGGCTTGCCCGGCGATCTTGCCCGGCTCCGGGAACTCCTCCTCCGGGGTGCCTTCGAGCGCACCGTCCATGGTGTCCTTCCAGATGTCCGACGGCAGACCCGAACCGTAGATGGAGGCACCCCCACTGGTCTGAATCGCGGTTCCTTCGGACGTACCGACCCACACGGCGGTGGACAGCGACGGCGTGTAGCCGACCATCCACGCATCCTTGTTCTCACCGGTGGTGCCGAGCTGCGCGGTACCCGTCTTCGCCGCCGACGGGCGTCCTCCGTCCAGCCCGTGATTGCGCGAGTACTCCGCGATGGGCTCCATCGCCGCAGTGACATTGTCCGCGATATCCTCGCCGACCCGCTCCTGACCGGTCTGCTCGTTCGAACGATCGAGCAGCACCGTGCCGTCCGAGGTCGTGACCTTCTGCACGAAGTACGGCTCGTGGAACGTTCCCGATGCAGCGAAAGTGGCATAAGCAGACGCCATGTCGATGGGTCGAGACAGGTACTGACCCAGCACGATGCCGTTGTTCGGGGCTTCACCGTTCGGCCCGACCAGGGTCGGTCCCACCCCCGGGACCTCCTCGGGGATACCGGCCTGGTGTGCCATGTCGGCCACCGCCTGGGGGCCGCCGTCGAGGTCGAGCATCAGCCGGTAGAAGCTCGTGTTCAGCGAACGCTTCAACGCTTCGGCGATGGTGCAGGTGCCGCACGTCGAACCGCCCGCGTTACTGATGTCGATGCCGTTGACGGTCATCTCGGAGCTGTCGTACATCGCCGACAACGGAATGCCCTGTTCGAGAGCGGCGGCCAGGCCGAAGACCTTGAACGACGAGCCCGTTTGCAGGCCGGCGTTCGCGAAGTCGTAGCCGTGGCCCACCTCGCCGCCGTAATAGGCCCGGACCCCACCGGTGCGCGGATCGATCGAGACGACAGCCGTCTCGAGCTTCTCTGGTTGTCCGTCCAGGTTCGAGCGGGCCGCCTCGACGGCAGCCGCCTGCGCCTTCGGGTCGATCGTCGTGGTGATCTCGAGACCCGCTTGGTTGAGCAGCGTCTCGCCGATGCCGGCCTCACTCAACTCCTGCAGCACCTGCGTCTGGATGTGCCCGTCCGGGCCGGACGCGCCGCCGCCGTTGTCGACCTGGCTGAGAGGTTGGTATGCCGGGTACTGCAGCGTTTCCCTCTTTGCCTGGTCGAGGGTGCCGGCGGTGACCATGCCATCGAGCACGTAGTTCCACCGCGCCAGCGCCCCGTCCGGGTTGTTCGCCGGATCCAGCAGGGACGGGAGACGAATCGACGAAGCCAGAACGGCGCCCTCCTCCAACGTCAACTCCTGCACCGGCTTGTCGAAGTACGCCTTCGAAGCCGACGCGATGCCGTACGCACCGCGACCGAAGTAGATGGTGTTGAGGTACGCCGCGAGGATGTCGTCCTTCGACCATTCACGAGCCATCTTCGACGAGATGACCAGCTCTTCGAGCTTTCTCGTAATGGTGCGCTCGGTGCCGACCACGGCCTGCTTCACATACTGCTGCGTGATCGTGGACCCACCACCTGCGTCTTCCCTACCGAGAAGGTGGTCGCGGGCTGCACGGGCAAAACCGGTGACCGAGAAGCCGGGATTGGAATAGAAGTTCCGGTCTTCCGCGGCCAGCACCGCATTACGCACGTCGACCGGAACCTGGTCGAGGGTGACTTCGGTGCGGTTGCCTTCGGGGGGAATGATCTTCGAGATCACCGACGTTCCGTCCGACCCGTAGATGGTGGCGACCTGGTTGGTCTGCAGTTCACCCGGCTCGGGTACGTCCTGCATCACATAGGCAGCCATGAACGCCAGAACTGGGATCACCATTCCCAGCGCCACGAGTGTGTAGGCAGTGCGTCGGACGGTCCTCCACCGAGACGACTTCTTCTTGTTCACAGGCTTCTTCCTCGGCGGCTGACCACCGTTGCCGCCACCGGAACCACCACCCGTACGTGGAGGTGGGCCGGGCGGCCGACCTCCGGGCGGACGCGCACCGGCAGATGGAGCGTTGCGCGGAGCCGGACGAACCCCACGCTGAGGCGGAGGAGACTGCCGACGTGGCGGACCCGAGGGACCCTGACGCGGATTGGGTCCCTGCGGAGCACCGTGACGTCCGCCGGGTGGAGGCCCTCCGGGTCGGCGACCAGGCGGTGGCCCCACCGGGCGGCCCTGCGGAGGCGGGCCCATCGGACGCCCCTGGGGTGGTGGACCCTGACGGCGAGGCGGCTGACCTTGCGGGGGCGGACCCATCGGACGGCCCTGGCGTGGGGGTGGTCCATCATGTCGGGGCGGGCGGCCACCCGGTCCGTCGTTGCGGGGGAAACTCACGTACAAATCTCCAGAGTCATTGACTGATCGGGGGTCGTGGACCGGTCGGTCCTGTCTTGCATCCATCGGAATCCGGCCGCGCGCGTTGCGGCCCCACCCGAAGGGCTGTGGCCTACTCGCTCGCCGTCCGCCGACCAGGAGGGCGTGCCCTCGCCGACGATCGCCGTGGTCGTTTGGGTGCCGGTATCGAACCCAGGATGTACGACTGAACCAGATGGTTCCAGTTGCACGTCCGGCACACCTCCACGACATGAACTGAGAATTCTTCCTGAGTTGCCGCCAATCGCACCAGCTCGTCGGGAGTTCTCGCCGAACCGGAGACAGCCCCCAGTTTTTCGCCGAAAACCCACGAAACGAGGGTCAACTGTTCTTTGCGGCAGATGGGGCACATGACATCGCTGCCCCGGCCGTGGAACTTTGCGGCTCGCAACAGGTAGGGATCTGCGTCACAGACTTCCTTGACGCCCGTCCTGCCCGAATAGACCTCGGCCAGTAGCGACCGACGCCGAAGCGCATAGTCCACCACCTGCCGTTGT
Organism: Rhodococcus quanlei; assembly: GCF_055231015.1. NCBI lineage: Bacteria > Bacillati > Actinomycetota > Actinomycetes > Mycobacteriales > Nocardiaceae > Rhodococcus > Rhodococcus quanlei. Next base: position 46,464 of record NZ_JBUYWD010000026.1, read on the forward strand.
AACCGCACGGTGACCAGAGTACGTGCGTCCGACTCGGGGAACGAGGTTCGGGGACGGATCGGCACGGTGGGGACGACCTGAATTCGGACATCTACCCCAACAGCGAGCCGGGCATTCCCCGGAACACGCACCTGCAGCGTGTGACCGATTGTCACAGGTAACCTGGCCCACGTATGCTCGTATATATCGCTGCGATATAGTTTGTAATCGCATCGGATACATCGGCTCATCGAATACGTGCACATCGGGTACAGAAACGAACTCAGGAGGTGAGGACACTGCTCGAACTCGCAATTCTCGGGCTCCTCCATGAGTCACCCATGCACGGATACGAGCTGCGGAAACGGTTGACCGGGCTACTGGGAGCGTTTCGCGCGTTCTCCTACGGGTCTCTGTATCCCACGCTGCGGCGCATGCAGGCCGACGGGCTGATCGCCGAAAATACTGGTGCACCGGCGGCCGTCAAACGCCGAGCCCGCCGCGTGTACCAACTCACACCCGTCGGCAAAGAACGGTTCGCCGAGCTCGTAGCCGACACAGGTCCACAGAACTACACCGACGATGGATTCGGCGTTCATCTCGCCTTCTTCAGCCGCACCCCCGCCGAAGCGCGGATGCGGATTCTCGAAGGCAGACGTCGCCAGGTCGAAGAACGCCGCGAAGGTCTCCGAGCTGCCATCGGACGCGCGAGTTCGTCACTGGACCGATACACCCGTCAGCTGCACCAGCTCGGACTCGAGTCCAGCGAACGCGAAGTCCGCTGGCTCAACGAACTGATTGCCGCTGAACAGTCAACAGCAACGCACAAGAAAGAAGGAGAACCCGACCATGGGTGAGAACAACACCGCCGGGGCGCGCGCAGTGCGCGTCGCCATTGTGGGAGTGGGCAACTGTGCCTCGTCCTTGGTTCAGGGCGTGCAGTACTACAAGGATGCCAACGAGAACGCCAGCGTGCCCGGCTTGATGCACGTGAAGTTCGGCGGGTACCACGTCCGTGACGTGAAGTTCGTCGCCGCCTTCGACGTGGACGCCAAGAAGGTCGGCTTCGACCTCTCCGAGGCCATCCTCGCCAGCGAGAACAACACCATCAAGATCACGGACGTCCCACCGTCCGACGTGGTCGTCCAGCGTGGTCCCACTCTCGATGGTGTCGGCAAGTACTACTCCGAGACCATCGAGGTTTCCGACGCCGAGCCCGTCGACGTGGTGAAGGCCCTGAAGGACGCCGAGGTCGACGTCCTCGTGTCCTACCTCCCCGTCGGCTCGGAAGAGGCCGACAAGTTCTACGCCCAGGCCGCCATCGACGCCGACGTGGCGTTCGTCAACGCGCTGCCCGTCTTCATCGCCTCCGACCCGGAGTGGGCTGCCAAGTTCAAGGACGCCGGTGTCCCGATCGTCGGCGACGACATCAAGAGCCAGGTCGGTGCCACCATCACCCACCGCGTGATGGCGAAGCTGTTCGAGGACCGCGGAGTCGTGCTGGACCGCACGTACCAGCTCAACGTCGGCGGCAACATGGACTTCAAGAACATGCTCGAGCGCGACCGCCTCGAATCCAAGAAGGTCTCCAAGACCCAGGCGGTGACGTCCAACCTCACCGGTTCGCTCGCGGGCAAGGTCCACGACCGCAACGTCCACATCGGTCCCTCGGACTACGTGGAGTGGCTCGACGACCGCAAGTGGGCATACGTCCGCCTCGAGGGTCGCGCCTTCGGTGACGCCCCGCTGAACCTGGAGTACAAGCTCGAGGTCTGGGACTCCCCGAACTCCGCCGGCATCATCATCGACGCCGTCCGCGCCGCCAAGATCGCCAAGGATCGCGGCATCGGCGGACCGGTCTACCCGGCATCCGCATACCTGATGAAGTCCCCGCCAGTCCAGATGGCCGACGACAAGGCTCGTGCCGAGCTGGAAGCCTTCATCGTCGAGGCCTAATAGGCGCTGCGCACCTGTGCGCGGTTGACGAGTCTCCGGACTCCTCAACCGCGCACAGTCGTTTATGCGGACCGCGGCCGTCCCCGCGGGCTCGGAACCGGTGCTGATCGCCGCCCGGCCCTGACACAGCACAGACGGGAGAGTGCATGATCATCGTCATCGGGCATCTGACCCTCGAACCGGCCGATAGAGATCGTCACGTCGAACTCAGTTCCGCAGCCGTGGAATTGGCGCGCAGAACGCCAGGTTGCCTCGACTTCAGTGTCGGAGCGGATTCGCTTGATCCGGGTCGCGTCAACGTCAGCGAACGGTGGACGGACCGCGCATCGCTGGAGGAGTTCCGCGGCAGCGGCCCGGACACCGATGACAGTGCCCCGACCATCCTCGCCTTCCATGTGGACGAATACGAGGTTCAATAGGGTCGGCGCCCCTGTGCGCGGTTGACGAGTCTCTGGACTCCTTGGCCGCGCACAGGCGTCAGCCACCGGGGAGAGGGATCACCACACCCGGAAGGATCTCCACCTGTCGAGGTGGTGGAGGTGGGGTCGGTATCTCCACGGGCGGCACCTGCACCGGGGGCACCGGAGATTGGCCAGGTGGCGGCGGAGTGGCTTCACCTCCGGCGGTGTTCCCCGGACCGGTGGTGTTGTCGCTGCTTCCACTGGAACTGTCGCCATCACTGCTGGTTCCGCTGTAACTCGGCACACCTGCCTGACCACCGATCGGGTCCGGCCACGGGAACTCTTCCCAATCCGTGCCCTCGAGGGCGCCGTCCATGGTGCCCTTCCAGATGTCCGACGGCAGGCTCGACCCGTAGACCAGCCCACCCCAACTGTTTGTGAGGGCACTGCCATCCGCGGTACCGAGCCACACCGCCGTCGACAGGGACGGCGTGTACCCGACCATCCAGGCGTCCTTGTTCTCACCGGTGTCACCGAGCTGGGTGGTGCCGGTCTTTGCCGCCGAAGGACGCCCACCGGCCAACGCGTGACCTCGCGAATAGGCCGCGACCGGCATCAGGGCTTGGGTGACGTTGTCGGCCACGGCCGCGTCGATGCGGCGCTCACCGGGGCCCGGCGGGCGATCCAGCAGCACCTCGCCGTCGGACGTCACCACCTTCTGCACGAAGTACGGCTCGTGATAGATGCCCGACGCGGCGAGCGTCGCATATGCGGATGCCATGTCGATGGGTCGGGAAAGATACTGACCCAACACGATTCCACCCTGCGGTGGACCACCTTCGTGACTGAGGGTGGGCCCTTCCACGCCCGGAATGTGTTCGGGGATGCCGGCCTTGTGTGCCGCGTCGGCGATGGATTGAGGGCCGTTCTCCATCGACATCATCAGGCGGTAGAAACTGGTGTTCAACGACCGCTTGGTGGCCTCCGCAATGGTGCACACTCCACACGATTCGCCCTCGACGTTGCCGATCTCGAGGTCTCCCACCGTCAGCGGTGCACTGCTGTACCGTGCCGACAGCGGAATACCCTGCTCGAGCGCCGCGACGAGGCCGAACGTCTTGAACGACGAGCCGGTCTGCAACGGTGCCTGCGCGTAGTTGTATCCGGCACCTTCCTCACCCCCGTAGTAGGCGCGTACCCCTCCGGTGCGCGGATCGATGGACACCACCGCGGCCTGCATGCTCGGATCTTCGCCCTCGAGCGTGTCGCGCACGGATTCGACAGCCGCGGCCTGCGCCGCCGGGTCGATAGTGGTGGTGATCTGCAAACCCTCCGTGTTCAGGGTCTGCTCGCTGACACCGGCCGCGGCCAGTTCACTCAACACTCGATCGCGGATGTGCCCCTCAGGACCGGGCGCGGTGGTGGCGTCGGTCGGCCGGTCTGCGGGTGCTGCCTGCGGCAACTCCATGTCCTCGCGATCCTGGTTGCTCAGGACGCCCATCTCGACCATGCCGTCGAGCACGTAGTTCCAGCGCGCCTCGAGCTCGTCCGGGTTCGCTTCCGGGTCCAGGTACGAGGGACTCCGAATCACCGCAGCGAGGACCGCGCCCTCCTCGAGGGTCAGAGCGCCCACCGGCTTGTCGAAGTACGCGTGTGCGGCAGCGTCGACCCCGTAGGCGCCGCGACCGAAATAGATGGTGTTCAGGTAGGCGGCCAGGATCTCGTCCTTGGACCACTCGTTGTTCATCTTCGTGGAGATCACCAGTTCCCGCATTTTGCGGTAGATGGTGCGTTCCGCGCCGACGAGCACATTCTTCACGTACTGCTGAGTGATGGTGGAGCCGCCGCCGGCGTTGTCCTTGCCGAGGATGTTGTCACGGGCCGCGCGCAGAAATCCGGTCACCGAAAATCCCGGATTCGAGTAGAAGTTGCGATCCTCGGCCGCCAGTACGGCGTCACGGACGTGTTGGGGTATCTGGTCGAGATCCACCTCGTTGCGATTCCCCTCCGGCGGAATCACCGTTGCTATCTCGGTGGTGCCATCCGCAGCGAGAATCGTGGCCACCTGATTCGTTTCCATATCCGCCGGCTGCGGAACCTCGGCGCGGATGTAGGCGACACCCATGATCAGAGCAGGAACCACCAGCAACACGACGGCAACCACAAGTAGCGAACGCATGACGGGCTTACGACGCCGCCTCGACTTGCGGGCGGCGGCGCGGGACGAGCGTCCCTCACCTGGCAGATCGGTCGATGAACTCACTCACTGACTCCCGGTAGGCGCATCCGAACGTGACGGATCTTTCCACCCAGGAATACCTATGTTTGACGTTTCCCGCCAACTGTGACGAGCGCAGCAATCGCAGAGGGACCCGATTGCACCGAATTCGAGTCGCAGTCACTGCCCGTTTCGGGCCCGCCGAAGCGCCATGACCGCCGACCCCGTCAGCAGCACACACCCCAACAGAACAACCGACGACAGGACGCTCGGCGTACCGCGCACGATCTCGACGACAGACGAGACGAACGCCATCAACGTGAAGAATCCGAGTAACCCGACCAGCAACTCGAGCCGCTGACGTTTGGCAACCGGGTGCATGTCAGCTCTTCACGCCGCCGGCCGTCAGACCGGACACGATACGACGCTGGAACAGCAGAACCATGATGACGAGCGGAACCGTGACCAGGGTGCCCGCAGCCATCACCGCGGTGTAAGGCTGTGTGAAGGCGTCACCACCGGAGAACCGGGCGATCGCCACCGTCACGGGCTCGGTTGCGCGGGTCGACAGCTGGCTCGAGAGCATGTACTCGTTCCACGTGGCGATGAACGCGAGGATTGCGGTCGTGAACAGAGCCGGCGCCGCCAGCGGAAGAATCACGAGTCGGAAAGCCTGCGCCCTGGTCGCCCCGTCCACGCGGGCCGCCTCCTCGAGCTCCCACGGCATGTCCGACATGAACGACGTCAATGTGTACACCGTCAGCGGCAGCACGAACGAGATGTTGGGAATGATCAGAGCCTGGTACTCGCCGATCCAGTTCAGATCACCGAACAGCTGGAACAGCGGGGTCACCAGCGCGACGCCGGGGAACATCGAGGCCGCCAGCACGATGCCGGTGACCATGTACTTTCCGCGGAACTCGATACGGGCGAGCGCGTAGGCAGTGAAGATGCCGAGCATCAACGCCACGGCGGTGGTCACCGTACCGATGATCAAGCTGTTGACGATCGAGCCCAGAAAGTCGTTGCCCTTCTCCGTCGACAGCGCCTCGCGAAAGTTGTCGAGCGTGACGTTGGTCGGCCACGGAGTCGTATCGAACGTGTGGTCCACGCTGCGGAAAGCGGTGACCACCATCCAGTAGAACGGGGCGAGACCCCACACCAGAATGAGGATCACGCCACCGTACGTGCGAAGAATCGGCCCGATCGGCCGACGGTGAACCGGCGGATCTTCCCGTGCCACGTCCGCGTCACCTGGTTCCGGCGACCGGTGCCTGCCCGCCATCAAGACTTTTCTCCCTTACGTTGATCGTCCTGGGTGCGGACCGCGTTGGCCCCGAGGTACTTCACCATCACGAACGCGACGGCAAAAATCATCAAGAAGACAAGGGTCGACAGCGCAGACGCGCTGTTGAAGTTTCCGCCCCGCATGTCCGCCACCACGAGGATCGACACCGTGGTCGTCGGGGTGGCACCGCTGACACCCGACAAGATGGCGGGGAGGTCGTACATGCGCAGGACGTCGAGGGTGCGGAACAGCACCGCCACCATCAGCGCGGGCTTCACCAGAGGCAAGGTGATCTGCTTGAAACGCTGCCACGCGGTCGCACCGTCGACCTTCGCGGCTTCGTACACGTCCTGCGGAATCATCTGCAGACCCGCGAGGATGAGAAGCGCCATGAACGGCGTCGTCTTCCAGACGTCCGCGATGATGACCGCGAACCGCGAGGCCCAGGGATCGGTGGTCCAGGAAATGTTGGTGCCGAGCACACTGTTGACGATCCCGTCGTTCGCGAAGATGAAGAACCACAGCTTCGCGGTGACCGCCGTAGGAATCGCCCACGGAATCAGGACGCTGGCCCGCAGCAAGGAGCGCCCGAAGAACGAACGGCCCATCACCGTGGCCATCCACAGCCCGAGGAGGACCTCGATGGACACGGTGACGACCGCGAAGAAGAACGTGATCCCGACCGACGGCCAGAAGTTGGCGGCGAGCACACCGGGCGGGCACGAACCCACACCCGTACCGCAGTTCCCGGTGAGCCACAACAAATAGTTGTCGAAACCGGCGAATCCGCCCTCGGTGAATCTGCCCGTGGCAGGGTCGATCCCCTTGTCCTCCTGGAAGGACAGGTAGATCGCACGAAGGACCGGGTACAAGATGACGACCGCAAGAATGAGCATCGTCGGCCCGATGAGCCACAGGGCCCGCCGATCCCGCTTCTTGCGTGGCGCTGCCAACGGCTCGTCGTCCTGCGTCCGCTCAGCGGTGTCAAGCATCGTCTTGTTACCCGGTCCCTCTTCTCGAATCCGAACGAACTACTTGGAAGCAACCTCGATGGCCGCCGACATGTCCGTCATCGCCTGGCCCACCGACTTCTCACCGGTGATCGCGGCGTACGCGTTCTCCTGGATCGCACGGCTGATGTCGCTGTAGTACGGGGTGACCGGACGCGGAACGGCGTTCTCGAGAGCCGCCTTCAGGGCCGGCAGGAACGGGTACTCGGCGATGAGCGACTCGTCGTCGTACACGCTGGCCAGGACGGGCGGGAACGAGTTGTCCGCGAAGAACGTCTGACTTTCCGGGCTCTGCACGAACTCGATGAAGTCGTGCGCGGTGGCCTTGGCCTCGGAGTTCACGTTGATGGCGTTGTTGTAGCCACCGAGCGTCGACGCACCGGGTCCGTTCGGGCCGACGATCGGCGCAACGGCGAACTTGCCCTGTACGGCGGAACCGTCCTTGGCGGCGTTGCTGTACATGTACGGCCAGTTGTAGGCGTACATGGCCTCGCCGTCGACGAACGTCAGGTTCGTCTCCTCTTCGGTGGAGCTGGTGGCCGTCTTCGCGATCTGCCCAGCCGCGTAGGCATCGACGAGAGCCTGCAGGCCTGCCTTGGCCTCCGGCGACTCGACCTCGGGGGTGCTGCCGTCATCACCGACGACCGAACCGCCCCACGAGTTGATGGCCTGCGTGGTGTTCACGGTCAGCCCCTCGTACTGCTTGAGCTGGGTGATCAGGCAGTCCACGTTGTTCTCGGCTGCGACGGCGCAGCTGTCGGTCAGCGCCTTCCAGTCCGCGGGGGCCTCGGGCACCAGGTCGGTGCGGTAGTAGAGCAGCTGTGCGTTGGTGTTCTGCGGACCCGCGTACAGGACGTCCCGATAGGTCGCACTCTCGACCGTCGCCGGGAGCAATCCGGACGTGTCGATCGCCAGATCGCCGGTCAGCGGCTGCAGCCACCCGTTCGCGGCGAACTCCGCGGTCCAGGTGACGTCGAGCGCCATCACGTCGTAGTCGGAGTTGCCGGCCTGCAACGACTGGACGAGCCGGGCACGCTGCGAATCCGCCTCACCGGGAAGTTCCGCCAACTCGACCTGCTCTTCGGGGTGCGCGGCGTTCCACTTGTCGATGATGGGAAGCAGCTTGCCGGTGTCGTTCTTGCCCATCGCGAACGTGATGGGGCCGCGAGCGTCGAGGTTCTCCGACTGGGCATCGCCACTGTCGGACGAACATGCGGTGAGCGTCACCAGCGACGCAGCCGTGGCAAGCACAGCGACGCGGCGAACCGCTCTCGAAATCTGAACCATGGAGTACTCCCCGTTGGTAGGCGGATGAACCCGCGACCGGCATGACGGACCTACAGCACCTGTCGCGGTGTCGGAACATACTGTGGCACGGACCACCCGAAAAAGGGGCATTACCCCCGACCTGAATCGGTCAGGAGCGTGTCATACCCTGCTCGCCGGGACATATCGACCCCTCACCTGCCCAGACGGCGACCGTCCACTGCCGAGAACAGGTGCAGCTGCTCCGGGTCGACGTGCAGCTTCACGGATTCGCCCTTGCTCGGCGGGTTCCGCCAGTCTGCGCGGGCCACGATCTCCTGGCCGACACCGTTGACCGTGGTGTGGCCGTAGATGTAGGCGTCCGAGCCGAGCTCCTCGACCACGTCCACGTCCATCGGGATGCCCTCGCTCCCGAGTTCCAGGTGCTCGGGGCGCACACCGACGACCACCTCGGACTCTGCGTTGTCACCGCGAAGCTGCCGCGGCACCGGAATGACGGTGTCCCCGAGTACCACTCCCTGCTCGGCGAGTGGCAGGGTGAACAGGTTCATCGAAGGCGACCCCATGAAACCTGCGACGAACAGGTTCGTCGGACGGTTGTACAGGTCGCGCGGGGTGGCACACTGCTGCAGCTGTCCGTCACGGAGAACGGCCACGCGGTCACCCATCGTCATCGCTTCCACCTGGTCGTGCGTCACGTACACCATCGTCGTTTCCAGGCGACGCTGCAGCTGAGCGATCTGAGTGCGCGTCTGCACACGCAGTTTCGCGTCCAGGTTGGACAACGGCTCGTCCATGAGGAACACCTGCGGCTGGCGGACGATGGCGCGGCCCATCGCCACACGCTGGCGCTGACCACCGGAGAGCGCCTTGGGCTTGCGATCGAGGTACTCCTCGAGGTCGAGCAGCTTCGCCACGTCCTGCACCCGCGCGCGAATATCCGACTTCGGCGTTCCCGCCAGCTTCAGCGCGAATCCCATGTTCTCCGCGACCGACATGTGCGGGTAGAGGGCGTAGTTCTGGAACACCATCGCAATGTCGCGTTCCTTCGGCTCCTGGACCGTCACATCCTTGTCGCCGATGAGGATGCGGCCGCTGTGAACCGGTTCGAGACCTGCCAGCATGCGCAGCGACGTCGACTTCCCGCAGCCCGACGGGCCCACGAGGACGAGAAACTCACCGTCCTCGATCTGCAGATCCAGCGTGTCCACAGCCGGCTTGTCCGAGCCGGGGAACAGGCAGGTGGTGCGGTCGTAGGTCACTGTCGCCATGAGTGTGGGTCCCTTCTACCGGCAGGAACGTGCCGGACGATCCGAGTCGAAGTGGGTGGGCGCCGGTGGCGCAGGCGCCCGGTATCACTTTGGGGGCCTAGTATCGCCCACGTGAGTTCGGAGAAGATGTTGACCCGCATCGGTGGACTCCTGAGGCAGGCGGAATCCACCGACAACCCGCACGAGAGCGACGCCTTCATGGCAGCCGCCCAGCGCCTGGCGACCACGGCTTCCATCGACCTCGCCGTGGCCCGGGCACACGCATCCGGCCGGGAGAAGCGAATCACACCGACACAGCGGCTGATCACCGTCGGCGAGCCGGGCAAGAAGGGTTTGCGTACGTATGCCCAGCTGTTTCTGGTGATCGCAGCTGCGAACGACGTGCAGTGCGACATCGCGCAGAGTTCGGCTGTCATCTACGCCTACGGTTTCGCCTCCGACATCGACACCTGCGAGGCGCTGTATTCGAGCTTGCTGGTCCAGATGGTGCGAGCGTCCGATGCCTACATCAAGTCGGGGGAGTACCGCAGCGAAACCACTCTGCGGACCGTGACGGAGCGGCGTGGACACCGCCGGGTCCAGACGAAGGTCCGGCGACCGGTCGCCGGGGTGACGGCACGGCTGAACTTCCAGCTCGCCTATTCGCAGCGAATCGGAAAAAGGCTGGAGGCGACCCGGACCGAAACACAGACGATGGCCGAAGCCGACATCCCGGGCACGGCTGTGGCCCTGCGCGGCAAGGAGTTGGAGTTGCGCGACTATTACCGGTCGGAGTCCCGCGCCCGTGGTACCTGGCGTGGCGCGAAGGCGTCCGCCGGTCATTCCTCGTCGGCCAGACGCGCGGGGGACCGGGCCGCACGCACCGCACGGTTGGGGAACTCGCCCGAGCTGGGCGTCGCCACGAAGCGGCTCCCGTGAAAGCCGGGCGCGATTCGAAGCGCACACTCGTATACGAATCGGAACTATTGGTGCGCAACATGTTCGATCGTGCCGACACACTTGGCTCGCGAACTGTGGAAGTGATGGGCTCGGAGGTGACGCTGCCCGTCGAACGGCGGTTCGCATCCATCGACTCCGTTCAGGACTACATCGATCAGGTACTCGGGCTCAACTGGGTTCGTCAGCGATGGGAACGGGCAGTGGTACCCGTCCACATTCGGGCCCGTGCAGGTAACAGTGCAGCCCACTACGAATCCGATTGCGCCACCATCGCCGTCCCCGAGTATCACGACGGCACGGCGTGGGCATTTCGGGAGCTGGTGATCCTGCACGAGTTGGCCCACCACCTCGATCCGGTCCTGCCCGACGATCCGGGGGACCGCCGTGAACCGGCCCACGGTCAGGAGTTCTTGGACCGCTACCTGACGCTCGTGGGTGAGATCATCGGGCCCGAAGCCGGATTCGTTCTGCGCGCAACCCTGTCCGCCGCGGGTGCCGGCGTCGACTAGCCGCGGCTTCTCACCCCTCTCCCCGGCGAATGTCACACCGGTTCGGGTGGGGTGAACAGGTGTGGCAATAGCCCGGGGGGGGCGCCACATTGGAGGGACGTACCGAGCCAACATCTGCGTAGGCAACCTCGAGGAGCCCGGCATGCACCGTCCCGTTCGAATCGGCGTCCAGCTTCAACCCCAGCAAGCCCCCGACTACGGCCTGATCCGCGACGCCGTTCTTCGCAGCGAGGACGCCGGCGTCGACGTGGTCTTCAACTGGGACCACTTCTATCCGCTGTACGGCGACCCCGACGGCGCCCACTTCGAATGCTGGACGATGCTCGGCGCCTGGGCCGAGCAGACGGACCAGGTGGAGATCGGTGCCCTGGTCACCGGTGGTGGTTACCGAAATCCCGATCTGCTGGCCGACATGGCGCGCACCGTCGATCACATGAGTGGTGGTCGTTTGATACTCGGAATCGGCGGCGGCTGGTTCGAGCGGGACTACCACGAATACGGCTACGAGTTCGGCACCGCCGGATCACGGCTGAACCTGTTGGGCGACCATCTGAAGCGCATCACCGGCCGCCTGCAAACGCTGAACCCAGCACCCACCCGGCACATCCCACTCCTCATCGGTGGCGGCGGTGAAAAGAAGACCCTGCCTCTCGTCGCCGAATACGGCGACATCTGGCACAGCTTCAGCGACGTCGACACCCACGCCCGCAAGGCCGGGATCCTCGCCGACCGCTGCGCCGAGACGGGCCGCAATCCGGCCGATATCGCACACTCGCTGCCGTGGCCGGGCATCGAAGACGCGGGCACGTTCGTCGACGCCGGGATCACCCTGTTCACCGTCGCAGTCGGCGGACCGGACTACGACCTCACCGAACTGAAGCACGCCATCGCCTGGCGGGACGAGAACAACCCACCGCCGCTTTCCGGCCTCGCCTGACCCCGACGAATGTCACATCGGTTCGCGCGAGCAGAACCTGTGTGACATTCGTTGGGGTGGTGTGGGTGGGAGACGAGCAGGGCGGGTTTACGCTGCAAGAATGCTTCTCTCCGTTCCACCGAGACTTCGCGTCGCGCTGGCACTGGCCCTCGCCGCAGTCCTGACGTTCGCGCTCGCGTCGTGTGGGAGCGGCGACGGTTCAAACAGCAACCCCGACGGTCTGTGTGCGCCACCGGGAGTGAGCTCCGCAAGTGCCGTACCCACCAACTTCGACGCCGCCGCAGCAGCCGCCTCGGTGGACCGCTACACCACCGAGGACGTCACCCCCCTCGATCAGATCGACACCTCACAGTTGAACCTGATCACCCCCGGCGTACTCACCGTGGGCACGCTGTCGGATGCGCCGCCGAGTATCTGCGTGAACTCCGACAACCGGTTCACCGGCTACGACAACGAACTGCTCCGGGCAGTCGCCGAGAAGTTGGGGCTCGAGGTTCGGTTCGTGGGCACCGACTTCGCAGCGCTGCTCGCCCAGGTCGCAGGTCACCGCTTCGACGTCGGATCCTCGTCGATCACCACCACCGACGAGCGACGCAAAACTGTCGGCTTCACCAACGGCTACGACTTCGGCTACTTTTCCCTGCTCGTACCCAATGACAGCCCGATCACCGGATTCGACGCGCTCGACGCGAACACCCGGATCGGCGTGGTGCAGGGCACCGTGCAGGACGAGTATGTAGTCGACGAACTCGGCCTGAACCCGGTGAAGTTCCCCGACTACAACACCGCATACGCCAACCTGAAGACCGGGCAGATCGACGCCTGGGTGGCCCCGTCGCAGCAGGCGGAAGGCGCCATCGCACCCGGTGACCCGACGAAAATCGTCGAGAACACGTTCAGTCTCAACAACTTCATCGGTTGGGCAGTCGCCCGCGGCAATCAGCCGTTGATCGACGCGTTGAACTCGGGGTTGGACGCGGTGATCGCGGACGGCACCTACTCGGAGCTGTATTCCGACTGGGTGCCACGAGAGATGCCGGAAGGCTGGAAGCCCGGCAGCAAGGCGGCACCCGTTCCGGACCTGCCCGACTTCGCCGCAATCGCCGCCGAGAATGTATCCGACCAGAAACCGGCCCCGGCCGCCGAGGAGAAATCGACTCTCCAGCAGCTGAAGGACACCTTCTTCGACTGGGAACTGTACAAGAGCGCCTTCCCGGACCTGCTGAAAACCGGTCTGCCCAACACACTGATCCTGGCACTGTCCTCCGGGATCATCGGCACGATGCTGGGTATGCTTCTGGCAGTCGCGGGCATCTCGCGCACGCGCTGGCTCCGCTGGCCCGCCCGCATTTACACCGATATCTTCCGCGGTCTACCCGCCGTCGTCGTCATCCTCATCGTGGGCCTCGGCGTGGGGCCTGTCGTACGCGAGATCACCGACAGCAACCCTTACTGGCTGGGTGCTGCGGCACTCTCTCTCCTGGCCTCCGCGTACATCGGTGAGATCTTCCGCTCCGGCATCCAGAGCGTGGAACCAGGACAACTCGAGGCGTCGCGTGCGCTCGGGTTCAGCTATCGCAAATCGATGTCCCTGGTGGTGATACCGCAAGGTGTCCGTCGAGTTCTCCCCGCACTGATGAACCAGTTCATCTCGCTCATCAAGGACTCGTCGCTGATCTACTTCCTCGGGTTGCTCGTCACCCAACGCGAGCTGTTCGCGGTGGGCCGAGATCTCAACGCGCAGACCGGAAACTTGTCTCCGCTCGTCGCAGCGGGCCTGTTCTATCTGGCCCTGACAATCCCGCTGACGCACCTCGTCAACTACATCGACCATCGCCTGCGCACCGGCCGTACCGACAAGTCAGGCACGCTCGACCCGGTGGAACAGTCCATCGTCGTGGAAAGGGGATAGGCCATGACGGTCCAGGAGGACAGTTCGGCGAAAAACTCGGTGTCATTGACGGGCACCAACATTCACCTCGCCTTCGGCGCAAGCAAGGTGCTGCGCGGCGTCGACATTCACGTCGATGCCGGCCACACGGTCACCGTCATCGGACCGTCGGGCTCCGGAAAGTCCACCCTGCTACGGGCTCTGAACCGGCTCCACGAACCCGACCAGGGTGACATACTCCTGGACGGCAAATCCGTCCTGAAGGACAACCCGGACCGCCTACGTCAGCGGATCGGCATGGTGTTCCAGCATTTCAACCTGTTCCCACACAAGACCGTAGCCGACAACATCGCGCTGGGCCCGCACAAGCTCAAGGGTATGAGCAAAGCCGAAGCCCGCGAGGTCGCCCGCGAACAGCTCGAACTGGTGGGTTTGGCGAACAAGGCGGATTCGCGTCCGGGAAACCTGTCCGGCGGACAGCAGCAGCGCGTCGCGATCGCCCGTGCCCTGGCCATGAAGCCGGAGGTGATGTTCTTCGACGAGGCCACCTCCGCACTCGACCCCGAACTGGTGAAGGGCGTGCTGGCGCTCATGGCGGACCTCGCCAAAGGCGGCATGACGATGGTCGTGGTGACCCACGAAATGAGTTTCGCCCGTGAGGTATCGGACACCGTGTTGTTCATGGACCACGGCGTCGTCGTCGAAACCGGGAAGCCGCAACAGATCTTCGACAAACCCGAAACCGATCGCCTGCAGAAGTTTCTCTCCCAGGTCCTCTGACCCCCTGTGAGTGGTCAACGAGTGTCTGTACTCGTCAACCACTCACAGGGGAGGAGTTGGCCGGGCGTTCACGAAAACGTTCCCTTCCACACGTTTGAGACTTCTACGCTGCCCGAGTTGTCCATAATCGACTCAGGAGTACACCGTGGGTTTGAAACCTCTTGCGCTGTTCGTGAAGCACGACGGCAGTTCCGCACGCGCAGCCGTGACGTGCCAATACAAGTGCGGAAACCAGTGCTCGCACGAGGTACCCAACAACTCCGGTGGTGAATACTTCCGCGACATCGCGCGTACGGCGCTCTCGCGTCGAGGAGTGCTTCGCGGTACCGGCATGGCTGTCGTCGCGGTAGGCGCGGGCAGTCTGCTGGCCGCGTGCTCCGACGACTCCGGCTCGGTCACGAGTGGCGGGACCAACACCACGGGTAACGGAGCTGTCCCTGCGGGTACGAATTTCGACGCGGTACCTCCCAACACCGATGACGCGGTCACCGTTCCCGCCGGCTACGAGCAGGCCGTCGTGATTCGCTGGGGCGACCCTGTGCTCGAGGGCGCTCCGGCGTTCGATTTCGACAACCAGACTCCAGGCGCACAGGAAAGGCAGTTCGGTTACAACAACGACTTCGCCGGACTTCTGCCCGTCGAGGGCCGACCCAACACATTCCTGCTGGTCGTCAGCCACGAGTACAGCACCGAGCCAATGATGTTCCGTGATTACGACGCTGAAAACCCCACACTCGAGCAGTTCCAGATCGCCCTCGCGGCCCACGGACTGTCCGTCGTCCAGGTGAAAGGCGAGAACGGATCAGGCAAGCTCACACCGGAATTCGGTCCGCAGAACCGGCGCATCACCGCAAGCACCGAGTTCCTCGTCACCGGACCTGCAGCAGGAAGCGCCCTTCTGAAGACCACCGCAGATCCCACCGGAACGAAGGTGGCCGGCACGCTCAACAACTGCTCCGGTGGGTTGACCCCATGGGGCACAGTGCTGTCCGGTGAAGAGAACTTCAACCAGTACTTCGGCAACGCTGATACCGTCACCGACCCGTCAGCAGCGGAGCGCCTGAAGCGTTACGGCCTCGAAGGTGGCGCTTCCGAGCGCCTCTGGGAGCGTTTCGATCCCCGATTCGACATCGCGCAGGAACCCAACGAGGTGCACCGCTTCGGCTACGTCGTCGAGGTCAACCCGTGGGATGCGTCGTCGGTGCCTGTCAAGCACACTTCACTCGGGCGTTTCAAGCACGAGGCCGCGACCGTGTACATCACCGACGACGGCACCGTGGTCGCCTACAGCGGCGACGACGAAAGGTTCGACTACATGTACAAGTTCGTGTCGAGCCGCAAGAAGATGGACGGCAACGGACAGGCCGCGATGCGTCACAACATGACGCTACTGGATGCCGGAACCTTGTATGTCGCAAAGTTCTCGGGCACCTCCGATGACGAGATCGACGGGTCCGGAAAGCTCCCCTCCGACGGCAAGTTCGACGGCACCGGCGAGTGGATTCCGTTGCTGCGCACGGGCGACGACGGCAGAGGTGAGTCGCTGGTGGACGGGATGAGCGCCGAGGAAGTCGCGGTGTTCACCCGACACGCGGGCGACAAGGTGGGCGCCACCAAGATGGACCGGCCCGAGGACTTCGAACCGAACCCGAAGACCGGCAAGGTCTACGTCGCACTCACCAACAACAGCAAGCGCGGAACCGACGGCAACCCGGCGGCTGACGAAATGAATCCCCGCAACACCAACAAGAACGGTCAGGTTCTCGAACTCGACGACGACCACGCGGGCACGGCGTTCACCTGGAACCTCCTACTGGTGTGTGGCGACCCCAAGGAGGCGGACACCTACTACGGCGGTTTCGACAAGGACGCGGTCAGCCCGATTTCGTGCCCGGACAACGTTGCATTCGATCCGCACGGAAACCTGTGGGTCTCCACGGACGGCAACGCACTCGACGCCAACGACGGGTTGTTCAGTGTTGTGCTCGACGGCGACCACCGGGGCGAGACGAAGCAGTTCCTGTCGGTGCCGGTCGGCGGCGAGACCTGCGGACCCATCGTCACGGAGGATCGCGTGCTGGTCAGCGTGCAGCACCCTGGCGAACTCGACGAAGCCACGATCGAGTCGCCCGGATCGCACTGGCCCGACGGTGGAGACTCGCAGCCCCGGCCGGCGGTCGTCGTCGCGTGGAAGACCGACGGAACCATCGGATCCTGACCTGCAACATCTCAGATAATGAGACATTGGATCCATACTGTGTAATATCACGTGGGTCACAGTCGATACCGAAATGCGGCAAATACGTCATTCGTGACGTGCACCTCGGTCCCGATGTCCGTGAGTGCCCCTGACGACGGGAGTGCATGCGGATAGGAGTCGGCGGTGACGGGTGGAACGACGATGCCAGGTCAGCAGGCTGCAACAGCTGCCGAGCATCGATCACCGCTCTCGCCGGCCCAGCGGGGAATGTGGTTCGCTCAGCAGCTCGCCGGCGACGTGCCGATCACGATAGCCCAGTACGTGGACATCACCGGCGAGCTCGACGCCGAACTCCTCGCCGCCGTGAGCCGTACCGCGGCGGTCGAGGTGGGGTCCGGCTTGCTGCGGATCGAGCAGGCGTACAGCGGACCAGTTCAGTACGTCGACGACAGCTCGCCGAACACCGTCGACATCCACGACTTCCGCAGCCGCACCGACCCGGTGACGGCGGCACTGGAGTGGATGCGGCACGAGTCGGCGAGCTCTCTCGACGTCCTGCGGGACCCGCTGGCGGCCGGGGCGATCCTGCGCGTCGCCGACAACCGCAACTTCTGGTTCGCGCGCAGTCATCACATCGCCCTCGACGGACACGGTGCCATGAACTTCATGAACCGGGCAGCCGAGTTGTACACCGCGAGTGTGCGCGGTTACGAGCCCGCGCCGTGCCCGGCCGTGTCACCCGCCGAACTCACCAGAGCCGAGGAAACCTATCGGTCCTCGAGCCGGTTCGACACCGACCGGACGTATTGGTCGCAGCAGACGCAGCACCTGCCGGAGCCGGTGAGTTTGTCACGATCGGGTCCCGCACCGGTCTCGGGTCAGTCGTTGATATGCGGCGGCACGCTCACGGAGTCCGCATCCCGTGCCCTCGAGCGACTTGCCGACGAGACGGGTGCGAGCGCGGCACCGATCATCGTCGCCGCCTTCGGCGCCTATGTTGCTGCGTTGACCGGCTCGGAGGACCTCGTACTGAGTCTGCCGGTTTCTGGTCGGGTCACGGTGGCACTGCGTCGCTCGGGCGGCATGATGTCCAACATCGTTCCCCTGCGCCTGCAGGTGCCGGCCGACACGACGACCGGCGAACTGATCGATGCGGTGCGCACCCGCCTGACCGGTGCTCTTCGGCATCAGCGGTACCGGCACGAGGACATCCGCCACGACCTCGGTGACAGCTCAGCGAATACCGGGTTCTTCGGTCCTGCGGTGAACATCATGATGTTCCACCGTCAGATCCAGCTCGGCGACCTGGTGGGCGAGTTCAATGTTCTCTCCACCGGACCGGTCGACGACCTCTCCGTGAACCTGTATCCGTCCGTGGCGGGCGGAACCACACGAATCGACTTCGAGGCGAACCCGTCTCGCTACGACGAGCGCGAGCTGCGTACGCTGCATGAACGGTTCCTGCGAGTGTTCGAGCAGTTCGTCACCGCCGGACCGGATCGACTTCTGGCGACGCTGAATCTCCTCGACAGGGCCGAACGAGCAGAACTTCTGCCGGCCCGAGGCACCGCAGGCGGTTCCGAGCTCACCTTGCCGGAAGTGTTGTCCGACACTGTATCCCGTCACCCCGACGCTGTCGCTCTGATGGGCATGGGGACAAGCCTCACCTACGCAGAGCTCGAGCACGCATCGAATCGGCTCGCGCGGGTTCTGATTCAGCACGGGGCAGGGCCGGAAACCTTCGTCGCCGTTGCGGTCACCCGCTCGTACGAGTCCGTCCTCGCCGTGTGGGCCGTGGCGAAGACCGGCGCCGCGTTCGTCCCGGTGGATCCCAACTATCCGGCCGCCCGCGTCCAGCACATGCTCACAGATTCGGGAGCTACACTCGGCCTCACCACCGCAGCCGCGCATCCTCTACTTCCGGGCGAGACGAACACCACCGAGTGGCTGATCCTCGATTCGGACGAACTCGCCGAACGCACCGCCGCGCAACCCGGCACCCGGATCGAGAACAACGAGCGCGTTGCCCCTCTGCGCCTGCACCATCTCGCATACATCGTCTACACATCGGGGTCCACAGGCACACCCAAGGGTGTTGCCATGTGGCACACCGGCCTTCACAACTTCGTAATCGAGCAGCAGGGACGGTACGGGGCCGGCCCGGGCTCGCGAGTTCTGCATGTCTCCTCACCCAGCTTCGACGCCTCCGTGTTCGAGTACCTTTTGGCTTTCGGCTCCGGCGCCGCCCTGGTAGTCGCACCCCCCGATGTCTACGGCGGCACGGAACTGCACGCGCTGATCGCGGAGCATTCGGTTTCACACGCGTTCCTCACCCCGGCACCGCTCGCCTCGCTGTCGCCGGTCGGCCTGGACTGTCTGACCGATCTGACCGTCGGCGGCGAAATCGTGCCGACGGAATTGGTGCAGCGGTGGGCACCGAGCCGGCGTCTGTTCATCGCCTACGGGCCGACCGAGACCACGATCATGGCCACGATCAGTGAACCGATGCGGGCCGGTGACCTCGTGGATCTGGGCGGGCCACTGCGCGGCACCACCGGCGTCGTTCTCGATCGACGATTGCGGCCCGTTCCGCCCGGTGCTGTCGGCGAACTGTATCTGGGCGGCGTGGGTCTCGCTCGCGGCTACCTCGAGCGGCCCGGATTGTCGTCGGGTCGATTCGTCGCGTCACCGTGGGGACGGCCCGGCGAACGCCTCTACCGCACGGGCGATCTCGTCCGCTGGCAACGCTCCCCACGAACCGGGGCACTCTCGATCGGGTACGTCGGCCGGTCCGACTTCCAGGTGAAGATCCGTGGCTTGCGCGTCGAGTTGGGCGAGATCGACCACGTCCTCACCGCACACCCGGCCGTGGAGTTCGGTGCGACCCTCGGGGTGGACGGTCCGCACGCCGCGGTGCTGGTGGCGTACGTGCTTCCGACGCCGGGCAGCCCGGTCACACCGAACGAGCTGATCGACCACCTGGCGCAGTCGTTGCCGACCCATATGGTGCCCACCCAGATCATCCTCCTCGACCACGTGCCGCTCACCCCGGTCGGAAAGCTGGACCGAAAGGCTCTTCCCGCGCCGCAGTTCGGAGCGTCCGAGCACACCCGTCGACCACGGACCGTGACCGAGGAACTCCTCACGGCCACCGTCGGCGAGGTCGTGGGTGTTCCCGATGCCGGGGTGGACGACAGCTTCTTCGCCCTCGGCGGGAACTCCCTCTCTGCCACCCAGCTGGCAGCACGCGCCTCCGCCATTTTCGGTGTGCATCTCACTGTTCGCGACGTGTTCGAATCACCGACTGCTGCGCGCCTCGCCGTCCGCGTCACCGAACTGCAAGCGACCACCGAAACGGGGCGGATACCGCTCACGGCAGGCCCGCGACCCGATCACGTGCCACTGTCCCTCTCACAGCAACGCCTGTGGTTCCTGAACCGTCTCGATCCGACCTCGGGTGCGGACAACATTCCGGTCGCGATCCGGCTGAGCGGGGACCTCGACATCCCCGCCCTCACCCGTGCACTGCACGACGTGGTGGACCGGCACGAAACCCTGCGGACGGTGTACCCGGAGAACGCGTCCGGCCCTCATCAGGTCGTTCTCCCCGTCGAGCAGGCCCTTCCCGATCTGACGGTTCGTTCATGCGATGAGAGGAACCTCGTCGGTGCGTTGTTCGAGTTCGCGGCACCGGGATTCGACCTGGCCGACGAAACCCCGGTGCGGGCAACCCTTCTGCGGCTGTCGGCGTCCGAGCACGTCCTGGTCATCGTCGTCCACCATGTCTCTGCAGACGGCTGGTCGATGACTGCCCTGGCCCGCGATCTCATGCTCGCCTACGGTGCCCGCAACGCGGGTACCGACCCGGCGTTCGCTCCACTGCCGGTGCAGTATGCCGACTTCACCCTGTGGCAGCGGGCCCTCATCGGAGACGAGATGGCGGATGTTTCTCCGGCCCGGACCGATGTCGACTACTGGCAGTCCGTCCTCTCGGGACTGCCTGACCAGATCGAGTTGCCCCACGACCGTCCGCGCCCGCCCGTGGCCTCGTACCGGGGTGACACGGTGAAGTTCGCGGTCGACGCCGAAACCCACGGACGGCTCGCCACTCTGGCCCGGCAGCACGACTGCACGCAGTTCATGGTGATGCACGCAGCACTGACGGTTCTTCTGAGCCGACTCGGTGCGGGCGACGACATCGCCGTAGGTACGCCGGTGGCCGGACGCGGCGCTGCCGAACTCGACGACGTGGTGGGCATGTTCGTCGGGACCGTCGTGTTGCGAGGCACGGTCCGTTCGTCCGACACGTTCTCGGAACTCCTGCGGCGGTCGCGGGATGTGGCGCTGGGCGCATTCGCGCACCCGGACGTCCCGTTCGAGCGTCTGGTGGAAGTTCTCAACCCCACTCGCTCGACCGCCCGCCACCCGTTGTTTCAGGTGATGCTTGCGTTCCAGAATCTGGCGCCGGCCGCGCTGGAACTGCCGGGTCTCACCGTGCAGACCGAGGAGATCGACACCGGACGGTCCAAGTTCGACCTGCAGCTCACCATGGTCGAGCACGCCACCGGTGATGGTGCCGCAGCTGGCATAGACGCCCAGTTCACTTATGCCACCGACTTGTTCGACAGGTCGACGGTGCAGGCTATGTCGGAGCGCCTGTGCCGCATTCTCGATGCCGTACTGGCCGACCCGGCGGTCGTCGTCGGCGACATCGACGTGCTGTCCGAACCTGAACGTGACCAGATTCTCCGTCGGTGGAACTTCACCGATGTCGAGGTGACTCCCGCAACGATGGTCGACCTGTTCGATACCCAGGTGGCACGTACCCCGGACGCGGTCGCCGTGATCGCGGACCCGGAAGGTGAGGTCACCGGCGCCCTCACCTACTCCGAGTTCGACTCCCGCGCAAACCGTCTCGCCCGGCACCTGATCGCCTCGGGCGTGGGCCCGGAATCACGGGTTGCGCTGGCCATCTCCCGTTCGGTGGATCTGCTCGTCGGCATGTACGCGGTGGTCAAGGCTGGCGGTGCCTATGTGCCGATCGACATCGAACACCCGGCAGACCGGATCCGGTACGTCGTCGAGGCGTCGAACCCCGTGTGCGTACTCACCACCAGCGGCGACACGGTGGCCTTGCCCGCAGATGCCACCGTATTCACGATCGACACCCTCGACGTATCCGGGTTTTCTCCGGCGCCTGTCACCGACTGGGACCGCCTCGCCCCGCTGCGCACGGAGAACAGCGCCTACCTCATCTTCACGTCCGGTTCGACGGGACGACCCAAAGGCGTGGAGGTGTCGCACCACGCTGCGGTGAACCTGCTGCAGTGGATGCAGATCCACCTGCCGCTGACGGCCTCCGACCGCGTGATACTCAAAGCCCCTGTCACGTTCGACGTTTCGGTGTGGGAATGCTTCGGCGTCCTCGGCGTCGGCGGAAGCCTGATCGTCATACGACCGGACGGCCACCGCGATCCCGCATATCTGCACCGGGTCCTCACCTCGGAGCGGGTCACGATCGCCGAATTCGTCCCGTCGATGCTGGACGTGTTCCTGTCCACACCGGAGTTGGCGTTGCCGGACACCCTCCAGATGATCTACGTGGGCGGCGAGGCCGTGTCACGGAGCACCGCCAATCGTGTGCTCGAACTGGGGATGCGGTTGGGCAACTTCTACGGCCCCACCGAAGCCGCAGTCACCACCACTTACCACGAGGTCCTGACGGGGGAGATCGAGGCGAACGTGCCGATCGGCCACCCCGTCTGGAACACCCAAGCGTTCGTTCTCGACGACCGACTGCGGCCCGTTCCGGTCGGTGTCCTCGGCGAGCTGTATCTGGCCGGGGAGCAGTTGGCTCGCGGGTACGCCGGGCGTCCCGATCTGAGTGCGACGCGATTCGTGGCCAACCCGTTCGGCAATCCTGACGGTCGTATGTATCGCACCGGCGACCTCGTGCGCCTGCTGCCCGACGGAAACATAGATTTTCTGGGCCGAACCGACTTCCAGGTGAAACTGCGGGGTCTGCGCATCGAGCTGGGTGAGATCGAGGCCGTCCTGCTCGCTCGCGACGATATCGACCAGGCCGTGGTGTTGGTGCGTGAGGACGTACCGGGCCAAGCCCAACTGGTGGGCTACCTGACCGGACGGATCGATCCGGTGACCGGCAGGCGCACCGAGCCGGACCTCGACACAGTCCGCGCGGATCTTTGCACCCACCTTCCCGCCTACATGGTTCCGGCCGCGATGCTGGTGCTGCCGCAGTTGCCGATCAATTCGACCGGCAAGCTGGACCGCCCCGCCCTGCCTGTCCCCGAGGTCACCGCCGCCGCCTACCGGCCTCCCCGTACGCCCGTGGAAGTGGCGGTCGTCGAGGTCCTCGCCGAGCTGCTCGGCAGTGAACGGATCGGCCTGGACGACGACTTCTTCACGCTCGGCGGCAACTCGCTGACCGCTACCCGTGTCGCAGCTCGGCTCGGTGCGGTGTTGGGTGCCACGGTGCCGCTGCGGCTGCTGTTCGAGGCACCGAAGGTCGCCGATCTCGCCGCGCGGATCGCAGAGGAGATCGAACCCGGAGGACACTGCAACGAACTCGTCGCGGCGGTGCGTCCTGCCGTGATCCCACTGTCCGCTGCCCAGCAACGAATCTGGTTCCTGAACAGGTTCGACCCCGCATCTGCGGCCTACAATCTGCCGTTCACCGTACGGTTCCGAGGTGCCCTCGACGTCGTTGCCCTCGAGGCAGCACTGAGTGACGTGATCGCCCGGCACGAGACGCTGCGCACCCGATACCCGGAGTCGGCGCACGGTCCACACCAGCTGATCTGCGAAGACGCCCACTTCGCCCTGCCCGCAGAAGAGATCGCGCCCCACGACGTACCGGGGCGCATCCTCGAATTGGCATCGACCGGGTTCGACGTCACGACCGAACTCCCGCTGCGGGCAACGTTGTTGCGACTCGATACCGAAGAACACCTGCTCGTCGTCGTGATGCATCACATCGCCTCCGATGGCTGGTCGGTGGGCCCGCTCGCCGGTGATGTAATGCGGGCGTTCGCTGCTCGCTCCCAGGGACTCGACCCCGAGTTACCGGCATTGCCCGTGCAGTACGCCGATTACACACTGTGGCAACGAAACCTGCTCGGAGACGAGAACGATCCGGATTCGACGTCGGCCCGCCAACTGGATTTCTGGCGTCACACGCTCGACGGGCTGCCCGGCGCCACCGATCTGCCGACCGACCGGCCACGGCCCGCGGAACCGACCCATCGCGGCGCGGTGGTGGAGTTTCCCGTCTCAGCGCACCTCCACGACGGAATGCGCGAGATGGCCCGCGCCGGGCAGTCCAGTGTCTTCATGGTCGCGCACGCCGCGCTGACCGTCCTGCTGCACCGACTGTCGCACTCCGACGACATCGCCGTCGGTACTGCCGTCTCCGGTCGCGGGCACGCCGACCTCGACGATCTGATCGGCATGTTCGTCGGCACCCTCGTGCTGCGCACCCGGGTGGACCCGGCCGCCGGCTTCGACGAACTCCTCGCCAGTACCCGCGACGGCGATCTTGCCGCCCTGGGCCACGGCGACCTGCCGTTCGAACGAATCGTGGAAGCCCTGAACCCGCCGCGTGAGCGTGGGCGGCACCCTCTGTTCCAGGTCGCGCTGTCCCTCGACGACGCCGCCCTCACCGAGTTCGCCCTGCCCGGCCTGCACACGACTCTCGAGCCGGTCGATGTGCATATCGCCAAGTTCGATCTGCAGCTCACGTTGGCAGCGCAACCCGACGGCGGTATGCGTGGTGTGTTCACATACGCAACCGATTTGTTCGACGAATCGACGGTCCGCTCGTTCGCCCACCGCTACCTGCGCATCCTCGAGGCCGTGACTGCGGACTCTGCTCTGCCCGTCGGGGACATCGACATACTCGGACGGAGCGAGCGCGCCGCACTCGTCACTACGGTTCCACAGTCCGCCGTCACGCCGGTCACCCTGCCGCAGCTGCTGGCATCAGCAGCGCGCAACGCGTCTGCACCCGCCCTGATCGCCGGGGACCAGGTGATCTCGTACGGGGAATTGGACCAGCGCTCGAACATGCTGGCCCGACTACTCGTCGACCTCGGTGTAGGCCGGGGCGCCGTGGTGGCGCTCGGTATGGCCCGGTCGGTGGAGTTCGTTCTCGCTGTGTGGGCGGTTGCCAAGACCGGTGCGGCGTTCGTGGCCGTGGACCCGCGCCATCCGGCACAGCGAATCGCGCACACGATCGCCGATTCCGGTGCCCTGCTGGTCCTGACCGGATCGTCGCCGGTGAACCTACCCGCATCCGTGGAACGTCTGTGCATCGACGCCGAGGCGTCGGTTGCCGCAGCACACCCCGGAACGGCCGTCGACCTCGACGTACCGCCAACCGGTCAGGACGTCGCCTACCTCATCTACACCTCGGGTTCGACAGGCCGTCCGAAGGGCGTGGCCGTGACCCATGCCGGTCTCGGCGCCGTGGTGACCGAACAGCGCGAACGGTTCCTCGTGGAGGCTCGATCACGGGTGCTGCACGCCGCATCACCTAGCTTCGACGCCTCCGTCTTCGAACTTCTCATGGCCGTCGGGCCAGGTGCCGCACTCGTCATCGCACCCGCCGACGTGGTGGGCGGCGACGATCTCGCCGACGTCATGCGGCTCGGGCGGGTGAGCCACGCTGTCGTCACACCGGCAGTGCTCGGATCGGTGGATCATAACGGCCTCGACGACCTGCACACGGTTATGTTGGCCGGTGACGTCTGCCCGCCCGAACTGGTGGCGCGCTGGGTTCGTCCGGCCACCCATCTGATTCCCAGGCGGCACATCTTCAATGGTTACGGGCCCACCGAGGCCACCATCTGGGCGACGGTGGCCGGCCCGATCTTTCGCGACAAACCTGTCACGATCGGATCCGCGATCGCCGGTCTGCGTGCCACCGTCCTCGACGGGCGTCTGCACCCGGTTCCCGACGGGGTGACAGGTGAGCTGTATCTGGCGGGCACAGCGCTGGCCCGCGGTTATCTGGGACGACCCGATCTGACCGCCGGCCGCTTCGTCGCCGACCCGTTCGTCTCGTCACCGGGCGCGCGGATGTACCGAACCGGTGACATGGTCCGTCGACGTCCCGACGGGGCTTTGGAGTTCATGGGGCGCAGCGACTTCCAGGTGAAGATTCGTGGTCTGCGCATCGAACTGGGTGAGGTCGACACCGTGCTCGGTGCCCATCCGGCACTCGAGTTCGCGACCACCATCGGCACCGCGGGACCCGGCGGCGATCAGCTACTCGTCTCGTACGTGAAGGCGCGTCCCGGCGTCGTGGTCGATCCCGCCGAGCTTCGTGAGCACGTCGGCCGGTCGGTGCCGCGCTACATGGTGCCGGCGCACGTCGTCGTGCTGGACGAGGTTCCGCTGACGCCGGTCGGCAAGCTCGACCGTGCTGCACTTCCGCAGCCCACGCCCACGCCCCGTCTGCACCGTGAACCCGGCACACCCACCGAGATCACGATCGCCGAGATCTTCCAGGACGTCACCGGCGCGGCCGCAGTCGGTTGCGACGACAGCTTCTTCGAGTTGGGCGGTAACTCGCTGACTGCCACCCAGGTCATTGCCCGGCTCCGCAGCGACCTCACGTCCGCACTGGTGGTACGCGACCTGTTCGACGAGCCGACCGTCGCCGGGCTGGCCGCACGGGTGGACGCGGGCAGCCACGACGGCGCGAGGCGCCCCGCCCTGGAACGTCGAACACGGCCGGATCGGATTCCGCTCTCGCCGGCGCAGCAGCGGATGTGGTTCCTCAATCGTTTCGATCCCGCGTCACCGAGCTACAACCTGCCGCTGGCGTTGCGGCTCACCGGCGATCTGAACCCGTCAGCGCTGCTCGCGGCCGTCGGCGATGTGACGGCCCGCCACGAGTCGCTGCGCACCGTCTACCCGGACACTCCGGATGGGCCGGTCCAGCAGGTGTTGTCACCGCATTCGCGTGCGGCCGCCGTTTCCTACGATTCGGTTCTGGTGGCCGAGACGGAACTCGAGAAGTCGATTCTCGAGTTCGCGGCGCAGGGTTTCGATGTGACGAACGGTGTGCCACTGCGTCTGCGCCTGTTCGAACTCGGCCCCCGTGAGCAGGTGCTCGTCCTGGTCACCCACCACATCGCTGCGGACGGCTGGTCACTCGGCCCCCTGGCCGCGGACATCGGCTGCGCCTATGCGGCCCGTGCCGCCCGGCAGCGCCCCGAATGGGCACCGCTGCCGATCCAGTACGCCGACTACACCCTGTGGCAGCACGAACTTCTCGGCCCAGCCGACGCCCAGGATTCGACCGGTGCGGCGCAGATCCGGTATTGGACCGATGCCCTGGCAGGGTTGCCCGAGCAGATCGAGCTGCCTGCCGACCGGCCGAGGCCGGTGCATCGCAGCGGGCACGGCGACCAGATCGGTTTCGAAATCGATGCGCGCACTCATGCTTCGCTGCAGCGATTGGCACGCGAGCACGGCGCCACCACGTTCATGGTGGTTCATGCCGCCGTGGCTCTGCTGTCGAGCCGTATCGGCGGCGGAAACGACATCGCCGTGGGCGCCCCGGTCGCCGGACGAGGTGACGCGCTGCTCGACCCGGTGATCGGCATGTTCGTCAACACACTGGTGTTGCGGACCGTCATCGACGACGCAGCGAGCGTCACCGACCTGCTCACCGACGTTCGACGGACCGACCTCGATGCGTTCGCGCACGCCGACGTCCCCTTCGAGCGGCTCGTGGAGATCCTCCGCCCGACCCGGTCCACGTCGCGGCACCCGCTGTTTCAGGTAGCACTGACCTTCCAGAACCTCACCGTCCCCACGCTCGAACTGCCTGGGATGACGGTGTCGGTTCTCGATACCCATACACCGGTGTCGCATTTCGATCTGGGTTTCACTCTCACCGAGAATCGCGCAGACGACGGGGGTGCCCACGGCCTCACCGGCCGACTGTCCTACGCGACGGACATGTTCGATCGCGATACAGCACAGCATCTCGTCGACAGGTTCGTTCGGCTGCTCTCCGTTCTGCCTACCGACCCTGACGCCGTCATCGGCGATCTGCCGCTGCTCACCGAAACCGAGCACCAGATCATCACCGGCGCGTGGAACGACACCGCCGCCACGTTGCCGGCCGGCACACTGCCCGGGCTCACCGACCGTCAGGCCGCGGCGACACCCGATGCGGTGGCGTTGACCTTCGAGAACGAGAACCTGACCTATCGGGAGTTCGACCAGTGGTCGAACCGGTTGGCGCGCGCATTGATCGATCAGGGTGTGGGACCCGAAGTACGGGTGGGTCTGGCCTTGCGCCGGTCGACGGAACTGCTCGTCGCCGTGCACGCCGTCATCAAGGCGGGCGGCACCTACGTTCCGCTCGACCCGGACCAGCCGACCGAACGCCTCACCGGATTGGTGTCGGATGCCGAGGTGGCCTTCGTTCTGGCCGCCTCGCTCGAAGACGGCGTGCCCGGCACCGCGACGCTTCCCGTCCCGCGTTCGAGCGAGCTCGTCGGCTACACGGCTGCTCCGATCATCGACGCCGAGCGTACGGCTCCATTACGCCCGGACAACACGGCATACGTTCTGTTCACCTCCGGGTCGACCGGTCGCCCGAAGGGCGTGGCCATCACCCACAGTGCCATCGTGAACCGGCTGCTGTGGATGCAGTCGGAATATCCGCTCGCTGCCGACGATGTGGTTCTCCACAAGACCCCGACCACCTTCGACGTGTCCGTGTGGGAACTTCTGTGGCCGCTGCACACCGGCGCACGCCTTGTGGTGGCGGCACCGGAGGGTCATCGTGACCCCGACTACCTGGCTCAGCTGATCCACGACGAGTCGGTGACGACGGTGCACTTCGTGCCCTCGATGCTGAACGTATTCCTCACCGGCCGCAGCACCTCTCGTGCCGCGTGCCTGCGTCGGGTGATCACCTCGGGTGAGGCCTTGTCTGGGAACACCGCCGCACTGCTGCACCGGAGCCTCCCAGGCACCGAACTGCACAATCTGTACGGCCCCACCGAAGCTGCCGTGGATGTCACCTTCCACCCGGTCACGGAAAGGACCGAAACGGGGGTGCCGATCGGTGTGCCCGTGTGGAACACCGAGGTCTACGTGCTCGATCGCAGATTGCATCCGGTCCCGGCAGGCGCCATCGGCGAGTTGTATCTCGCCGGTGTGCAGCTCGCCCGGGGCTACGTCGGCCGTGGCGCGCTCACGTCGGAACGCTTCGTCGCGAGCCCCTACGGATCGCCGGGCACACGCCTGTACCGGACAGGCGACGTTGTCCGATGGAATCGCCACGGCCAGCTCGAGTACCTGGGGCGCAATGATTTCCAAGTGAAGCTGCGAGGTCAACGCATCGAACTCGGTGAGATCGACGCCGCGCTACACCGAGTTCCGGGTGTCACCGAAGCCGTGGCGTCGGTGCGGGGAGACGGCGACGCCGCACAACTCACCGCACACGTCGTGGGCGACGCTGTGCCGGAGAAAATTCGAGAGGCATTGCGGCACATGCTGCCCAGTCATCTCATTCCGTCCACTGTGTCGGTTCTGGATGCGATGCCACTCGGTCCCAACGGCAAACTGGACCGAAAGGCCCTGCCCGTACCGGATGTCGCTGCGCGCGAATTCCGGGCACCGAATACGCCTCTCGAACACGCGATCGCGAACGCGTTCTCCGAGTTGTTGGGCATCGATCAGGTGGGCGCCGACGACGACTTCTTCGAACTGGGTGGCACCTCGCTGGTCGCGACCCGAGTGATCACCGAGGTCGCCGAGTCGACAGGGGTGAGCCTGCCGGTAGCCTGGCTGTTCACCGATGCCACACCCGCCGCGCTCGCCCGTCGTCACGACGCGCAAAGCGAAGGCGACACCGCAGGCTCGTTCGACGTGGTCTTGCCGCTTCGTCCGGGCGGCGACCCGATCTACTGCATCCACCCAGTGCTCGGGTTGTCCTGGAGCTACGCCGGCCTCGGCAGGCACCTTCAAGGCCACGGCCTGGTCGGGTTGCAGTCACCGATGTTCACCGAGGACGGGCCCTTCGGCACAATCGACGATCTCGCAGATCGCTACGTGGCGGAGATTCGCGCGGTGCAGCCCGTCGGCCCCTACCGTCTGCTGGGGTGGTCCCTCGGCGGCGTGATCGCGCACGCGATGGCCGTCCGGTTACAGTCCGCCGGTGAAACCGTGGAGTTGCTGGCACTTCTCGACAGCGCTTTCGGTGCCACCGCCGACAACGGAAACGCGCCCGCGGCCGAGGATGTGCTCGGTGGGTTCGGACTCGACCAGCCCTTCTCGTCGCTCACCACCGATCGCGCGGAACGTATGGTCGCCGCGTCCGCCTCGTGGTCGACGAGTTTGGTCGATCACCAGCCGGCACATTTCGACGGTGACGTAATGTTCTTCACCGCCACCGGTGACGATCCCACCGGTTCACGACTGGCCGAGGACTGGCGCCCCTACGTCGGCGGCACTTTCGTGAACCACCCCGTGGACGTCACGCACTGGCAGATGACCTCCCCCGCGGCGTTGGACGTGATCGGCCCTGCCCTCGCTGCCCGCCTCACCGCAAGTACCGACCCGACCGCGACAGCCCGAACCGAAGTACCCCGGAAGTGAAGGTGAACGTCCTCATGCCCAGCACGCGCACTCGTCGTGTCCGCCGACTCGGTGGCCGCTCTGCCATCCTCGCCCTCGCGGTGACCGCTGGCATCGCTACCACTTCCGGGGTGGCGACGGCCGAGCCGACGTCGATCTCCGAGAACATCGTCGCGGCAGCACAACCGTCCGAGAACGGTTCGCACCTCACGAGTGTCACCCAGGAGAGCGACACCGAGTTCACCGCCTATGTGTACTCGGCCGCTATGGACAAGGACATAGAACTCCATGTGCTCCGGCCCGCCGGGCCGAGCGAGCCGCGACCGACCCTCTACCTGCTCAACGGCGCCGGCGGAGGCGAGGACGCGAGCGGTATCGACTGGAAGGACCGTACCGACGTCGTCGAGTTCTTCGCCGACAAGAACGTCAACGTGGTCATCCCGATCGGCGGTCAGACCAGCTACTACACCGACTGGCAGCGAGAAGATCCCGTCCTCGGACGCAACCAGTGGACGACGTTCTTCACCGAGGAACTCCCTCCCGTCGTCGACTCGGCACTGGGCGGCAACGGTCGTAATGCGATTGCCGGACTGTCGATGTCCGGTACATCGGTGCTGGCCCTGGCCGAGTCGAGCCCAGGCCTGTACGACGCAGTCGCCGCGTACAGCGGATGTGCGAGCACGAGTGACCCGGTCGGGCAGGCCTATGTGCGGACGGTGGTCGAGGCCCGCGGCGGCGGCAACACCCAGAACATGTGGGGCGCTGTAGGCGACGGCGGCTGGGCCGCCAACGATCCGCTTCTGCATGCCGAGAAGCTGCGCGGCACCGCGCTGTACATCTCCTCCGGCAGCGGCCTGATCGGTGAGCACGACAACTTGAACGCACCCGATGTTCAGGGCGACCCGAGCGTGCTCGTCCAACAGATCGTCGTCGGCGGGGTCATCGAGGCGGCCACCAACGAGTGCAGCCACCGCCTCAAGGAGCGCCTCGACTCACTGGGTATTCCGGCGACCTACAACTTCCGGCCCAGGGGCACTCACTCCTGGGGTTACTGGGAAGACGATCTGCACGACTCCTGGCCGATGATCGCCGAGGCCGTAGGACTCTGATCAGCGCCGAGGCCGTAGGACTGTGAATATCCCCGGGAGCTAGCTTCCGAACATGCCGATCTTGTTGGCATACCGGTTGAAGTCGCCCTGCGCGCCGCTGTAGACGTTGAGGTCGATAGCAGCGTTGACGCCGGGAATACGGCCCGTGCTGGTGTATTGCCAGAACGTCCAGTGGTCCCAACCGCCCGGCAGCGGGCCGGGGGCGCTCTGCCCGTTGTAGTCGGCGATCCACAGCGGGTAGTGGCTGAATTCGGTGGTGTTCGCCATCGCGGTGCGCCAGAAGTGCGGATAGGTGTAGATGATCGGCTGGCGCCCGGTGAGAGCCTGGACCGTGTTCAGGTAGCGGTGCGTCCAGTCGATGAGCTGGGCTGGGGCAAGGCCGCCGCTGTGCTCGAGGTCGAGGACGGGCGGCATGTCGCCAGGACCGTTGAGACCCAAGACCACGGTTGAGAAGAACGCAGCCTGTGCTTCCGGCGATTTGGTGGGGTCAGCGTAGTGATACGCGCCGCGCGCCATCCCGGCCACCCGCATCGCCAGTGAATCCTGAATGAAGTACGGGTTGATGTAGTTGAGGCTTTCGGTTGCCTTCACCATCGCGAATTCGTGCCCGGAGTTGCGGACGGCGAACCAGTCGATGGGGGAGCCACCCGGATGTTGCCACGAAGCCACGTCGGGGCCGCGAACCGGTTCTGCCTGAGCAAGACCCGGCGCAGTGACGGCAACGCCGCAGGCCAGCAGGATTGCTGCTAATCGTCGGACACGAACTTGTGTGACCCAAGTCATAACCAGAGGATAACGGGTAACGGACGGTGCCACAGGCTAACCACGGATTGTTATAAAGGCCGCCTCACCACGACTGCAGGATCGGGTCGCCGTGCTCGCCCCGCGCCCATTCCTGGGAGAAGCGGCCGAGGCGCGGCTGGGAGGCCACACCTCGTACGGCAGCGATCTTGTCGTCGCGCACGTCCAGGACGACCACGCCCACCACTCGGTCGTCGACCGCGGCGACCACAGCGGGGGAACCGTTGACCACAGCGGAGTATAAGGAGGGCGAACCACCGGCGAACTTCCGCTTCGCCGGAGTCGACTTGAAACCGGCCTTCAGCATGACCGAGATCCGCTCGGCACCCGTGAACTGCAGGAGCTTCTTCGCCAGCCCCGCACCGTCGGACACCGCGGTGGCATCGTCGGACAACAACGCCAGAAGCTTGTCGGTGCGTCCCGAGGTCGCGGCCGTCACGAACTCCTCGACGATCCGTTGCGCAGTAGCGGCGTCCACCTCCCCGGCTCTGCGTTCCGCGTTCAGATGTCGACGAGCGCGGTGCGCGTGCTGCTGACTTGCCGACTCGGTGATGTCGAGAATCTGGGCGATCTCGGCATGGCTGTGTGAGAAGGCCTCGCGCAGAACATAGACGGCTCGCTCCACCGGAGTCAGCCGCTCCATGAGCGTCAGCACGGCCAAGGTCACCTGCTCACGCTGCTCCGCGGTGTCGGCCGGACCCAACATCGGATCGCCGCCGAGCAGCGGCTCGGGCAGCCAGGCCCCGATCGCACGTTCATGCCGGGCAGTGGCCGAACGCAGCCGGTCGAGCGAAAGGTTGGTGACGACCTTCGTCAACCAGGCTTCGGGCACGTCGATGCGATCCAGATCTGCGGCCTGCCAGCGCAGAAAGGCGTCCTGCACCATGTCCTCGGCATCCGCGGCCGATCCCAGCAATCGATACGCCAGCGAGGCCAACCGATTCCGGTTGACCTCGAAGCGTTCGAGAGTAGCCGTGTCCATAAGCGTCATGCTAGGCGGACACCGCGTCGATCGAGAGGTCTTTCGCAAGCGCTCCGCGACGCCTGCGGCTCGGCAATCCATACGTCGGATGAGCCATGCTCCATGCAACGTTTCGGAGCACGAACGCCTTGTACAGAGTTGCCGGCCACCCACGCAGCGACCACGACTTCGACTGCGCATCCCGGTCGACGAGCTGGAGGATCGCGTCCTTCTGGCCGAGACTGATGCAGTTGCCGAAGTACGGCAGCCCCTTCTGCGAGACCTGACGGCCCGTCAGATCACCGACGATCGCGGTCGTCGCCTGCATGCGGGTGAACCCTGCCGATGCACAGGACATCGGCAATTCCTGCCCGTTGCCTCCACAGGTGTAGATGCTGTCGCCGGCGCCGTAGACCTCGGGATGCGAGACGGATCGCATCATGCGGTCGACGGTGATCCGACCATCTTGTTCGACCTCGAGACCGCTGGCTGCGGCGATGGGATGGACCGCGAATCCAGCCGCCCATACCGTCGCGTCCGAGTCGAACGCGGTGCCGTCTGCGGCGACCGCACCCGAGGCTTCGACGCGGTCGATGCTGGTGTGCTCGTGCACGTCGATACCCAAACGGTCGAAGGCCCGCAACAGGTGCCGGCGCGCCTTCGCCCCGAGCCATCCGCCCACCTCACCGCTACTGGCAAGGGTGACGTGCAGGGCAGGCCGAGATTCGGCGATTTCGGTGGCCACCTCGATACCGGTCAGATTGCCGCCGACGACCAACACTTCTCCAGTCCCGGTCAGATCGTCGAGCCGTTTGCTCAGGCACAGCGCAGCCGGGCGTTCGGTCACGTGGAACGCGTGTTCGGCCACACCCGGAACGCCGTGGTCGGCGACCGTACTACCCAGCGTGTAGAGAAGGGTGTCGTATTCGAGCTGATCGACCCCCTCCTCATCAGTGACCGTGACGGTGCGTTCTGCAGCATCGACGGCCGTGACCCGTGCAATCCGGAGACGGATGCCGGTTCCCGAGAACATCTCCGCCAACGGATAGCGGGCTAGAGCTTCTCCGGCAGCGAGCTGGTGATTACGCATCCGCTCGATGAAATCGGGTTCGGCGGTGACCACGGTGATCTCGAAATCGGTGGGGTGCAGATGACGCGCGAGGTATCCGGCGGCGGAAGCCCCTGCGTATCCGGCCCCAAGTACAACAATCCGGTGCGTCATGATCTTCTCCTGTCTCGTTCGCGTGTCCTTTGAACGAGACAGCTCGCAGATCCATGACAGATGCGGCGAAATGGTAGGAATCAACGATGAGACCCTGGGCGTTCGTAGCCATCGCGGCAGTGTCGGTCGTGTGTTCTGCCTGCACTGGCGGGCCATCCGACTCGTCGAGTCCGGACGATCGGTCGCTCACGTCGACGGAGTATGTGGGAACCGTCGAGGAAATAGAGCCGCCAGAGCGCAGCGTCGAGGCCTCCGAGCTGGAAGCCGCCATGCGTGAGCGTCTTCGGTGGGATGATTCCTCGCCCTTTACGCGCCTTCCCATGAGCGCGTCCGAGGCCTGCGCCGGCGCATTGGCATTCCTCGATCAACGCGAACGCGCCGCGCAGGAATCCGGGGACTCTCTGTGGAACCGCGAGAGGGAGGCCGAGAACGTGATTGCCTCGCTCTCCACACGACCGGATTTCGTTGGTACGAGCGATTCTCACCAGCAAGAGATTGTCGAAGCGATCCGAGCGGCAGCCGCAGGCGAATGCTGAGGGGACTCTATTCAGCTGGGCGGCTGCCGGTCACCTGATGCTCTCGCCCGATGGATGAAAGCACCGACAATCATGCCGACAGTCGAACCGACCAACATGCACAGCCCAGTTGCAGTACCCGCCCAGGGAGCGACCAGGACGAGACTGAGGGACGCTCCCAGCGGTCCACATATCATGGATTCTGGAGTGGCCAGGAATCCACCGATTTTGTCGAGTCTGCTGCTCATCAACTACCACTCGTAGTGGCTGGGTGGTAGATCGGTTTGAGCAGTTCGAGCATCTTGGTGCGGGCACGGTGGATTCGAGTCTTCACCGTCGACTCACTCACACCTTGATGCTCTGCGATCTCCGCATATGTCAACGCAGCGAACTCGCGCAACACCAGTGCCACGCGGAAATCCTCGGTGAGCTCGGCCAACGCCATGCGCACGGCTTGAATATCGGCAACCCGGTCGGCCACATTCGGGGCGGAGTCTTCGTACTCGAGTTCGATCTCGTCGCTCGACACGTCGGGCTTTCGACGCCGAACAACAGTGAGTGCCGCGTTGGCGGCAATCCGATGGAGCCAGGTGTTGAAGCGGGATTCTCCGCGGAATTTCGCCAGATTCTGCCATGCGGCCGTCAACGCTTCCTGAAGGGCGTCTTCGGCGTCGTACGCGTTGCCGCAGATGTTCAAACACACGAACCAGGCATTGTTGCGGTATCGACCGACGAGCTGCGCAAACGCGGCCTCATCGCCGTCTCGGCACAGCGCCAGTAGTTCGACGTCGGTCATGGGGTCCCCCGGAGAGATGATCGTTCATGCGGTCCCACCCTTAGCGGATGCTGAGAGCATAGCCTGCCGGTCGACGACAGCGCGCGCCGACCGGCGGGTTTCGACGAGCGCTGTCGTGACCGGTGCCGGGGAGTACCGTTTGCCGCCCTCGGGGACGGATCCATGCGGCGGTTCCAAGGACGGCCGCATGTTCCCGACTGGAGTGCGTCAGGCCAGGTCGCCGGCCTCGAACTGATCGACAGTCGCCGGAATCTCGATCTCCTCGACCGTGGTCGGAGCGGTCTCGAACTGATCGAGAACACCATCGGCGTCGGTGTCCGAGTACTCGATGTCGAAAGTGCCATCACCATTGGTGTCGGAATAGATCGAGTTCGGAACACCATCAGCATCGGAATCGATGACCGCCTGATCGAACTGACCACTCCCATCGGCGTCGATCAGATGCGTTTCCATGACCCCGTCACCATCGGTGTCACGATTCGAATCGACGACCACACCGTGATCGAGAGTGTCCTCCTGAATGGCAGTGCCCTCGGCGTCGAGGACGACGCGCGCATCAGCAACACCATCGCTGTCCAGATCAGCAGTAATCGTGGTGTGCCCCAAGGCGTCGGTGGACGTGGTGGCCTCGTACAGACCGTCACCATCGACGTCCACCTCGGTGAGCGTGACGTTCCCCGCGTCGTCGAGATGCTGAATACCCGCCGATCCGTCCTCGAACTTCACGTTGACCTGATCGACCGTGCCGTCACCGTCGATATCACGCGCGGACACATACGCCCCACCCGCCGGAGCCTCACCGGCAGGCGCGGAAGCCGGAGCCGCCTCCGTGGCCGGCGCGGAAGCCGCAGCCGCCTCCGTGGCCGGCGCGGGGGCGGGCGCCTCCGGAGCAGAAGCAGAAGCCTCAGCAGCAGAACCAAAACTGGCCGTCGACGGGTCGCCGGTAACGTTCGCGGTGTTCTCGGGGTTGCTCATGGCTGATCCTCTTTCAGGTCATCATCGGGAGTATCTCTCCCTCGCTTCTGTAAGTGAGATGCACCAACAACAGAGAAAGTTCCCCAC
This sequence comes from Rhodococcus quanlei, assembly GCF_055231015.1. Classification (NCBI taxonomy): domain Bacteria; kingdom Bacillati; phylum Actinomycetota; class Actinomycetes; order Mycobacteriales; family Nocardiaceae; genus Rhodococcus; species Rhodococcus quanlei. The sequence continues at coordinate 83,201 of NZ_JBUYWD010000026.1, forward strand.
CATCGGGGGAATCTCCCGCCATCAGCGAAAACGGTGCCCTGCCCCTGGCCGAATTCTCGACACAGAACACTGGGTCGGACCGCTGGCTCGTCTAACTGTCGTATGCGCCAATCTCGGATTGTTGCCGGCTCCACAGGCACGGTTGGCCATGGCGTCCCCAGGGCAGGGAAAGCGCGGCGTCCAATTTCTGCCCTTCCCATTTCCGGGCCGTCTATTCAGCGTGGTCGAGGATCAGCGATTGCGCGGCAATCAGCTGATTGACTTCGGTGGGGTCACCCAAGCTGATGTCACCGGACGCTTCGCCGACGTAGCGGCCGTTGGCCACCCAGCAGAACTTCATGGCGTCGTCCTTGACGCATTTGGTGTTCTCGAGGCCCTCTGGAACCGGCGCCTCCGTCATTCCGCGGGCGATGCTCGACTCGACCAGCCCGTCGACAAGTCCCTTGGCAGCTTCGTCGTCTCTGGTGCGGAACACTCTGGTCTCGGAGACGCCCACACGGTCGACACCGGCTTCGGTCATCAGTTCCTCGGTGTACCGAACCTCTGACAAGGCGAGTTGGATTCCGCGCGGACCCCACACGGCCTGGTCACGGGAGCTTCCCCGTTCGCTGTCAGACGGAATGGTGTAGACCAGGACGTGGTCCTGGTCCATGGTGATGTTGGGGATGTCCTCGATCGGTGTGGCCGGGAACTTGTCGATCAACTCCTCCTGCAAATCAATGGCTTTCGCGGTGGACTTCGCGATCCATGGTTTGTCGTCGGGCAGTCCCCACGCCGAGGTGTAGATCAGGTAGTCGTTGTGCGCAGTCACCGAATTAGCGGCGATCTTGCCCTCGAATCCGAAGCTGACCACAACCGAGTTCGGAAGCACGTCGATCGGATCGAGGGTGCGTGGGTTGTATTCGTTGGAAAGCCAACTTTCCTGAACCACCGGAAGAGCTTCCTGCGCGGCAGCAGCATCCGTAAAGCGGAACACCCAGGTGCTGAATTCCCGTGGGTCGTCTTCGTTCCCAGTCTCACCTCCCGCCTCGAACCCCGCTACGACCGAGTCCCCCAACTCGTCCATGGCGAGCTCACCCAGCGGTGTGCGCAGATTGGACGCGGATTCATACGGACCGGACGATCCGAACGGGGAATCCAACGCCGGGTCGACCTCCCACGGCAGAACGATGAACTCGGACATCCGCTGCGATTCAATCCAGGCCGCCTCATCCGGCGCGGCCTTGCCGAACTCTGGTTGCGGTGTGGTCGGGAAAGTGCCGGTGTCGAGGTTGGACTCCTGTGTGCTGGGTGCGGCGTCGCCACCGGGTGCGGCAGCGTCATCGCTGCTACCGCACCCGGTCAGCAGTAGCCCTGCCGCGGCCGCAGCGGCGGCCACACGCATAACGGTCGGTGTTTTCATATCGTTCCTTATCGTCTCTTGAATCCACACTCGTTGTACCCAAACGATATTGGGCACTGGGTTTGAAGGGGTGACCTATTTGGCGTGGTCGAGGATCAGGTACTGGGCTGCAATGAGCTGATCGACCTCTGTGGGGTCTGGGTCTCCAATGTCGCTGGAGGCCTGTCCGACGTAACGCCCGTTGGCGACCCAGCAGGTTTTCCCGTCCGGGTCACCGGCCACGTCGATGCACTGCGCGCCGTCGAGACCCGTCGGCGGGTCGACCACGATGGTTCCTTCGACGTCGAGGTTGTCCTCGACGAGCCCGTCGACAAGGTTCTTCGCGTCCTCCTCGGATGCCGTCTCGTAAACGGTGGTGCGGCCGATGCCCACATGTTTCACGTTCGAGTCGACCATTCGCTGGTAGGTGCGACGGAAGTGCGGGTCGACTGCCGCGGCGCCGCGCGGCCCGTAGACAGCCATATCACTGAAGGTAACCGAGGACTCCCCACTCTGATTCGCGACGGTATAGATCAGGACCTTGTCCTGATCCATCGTGATATTGGAAATCTCCTCAACCGGAGTGGCCGGGAACTTGTCGATCAACGGCACTTGCTGGTCAACGTATTTCGCGATCGACCGGGCCGCCCAGCCTTTACTCGACTCGGGTGCCGACAGCTGGGTGACCAGCAGGTAGTCGTTGTGCGGGGTGATCGCAGTAATCATGAGATCACCCTCGGCATCGCCCCCAGCGGGCGGGAATTGTTTTGTGATCACGGTCGTGTTCGGCAGGATGTCGATCGGATCCTCGAATATCGAGAGAGGGTACTCGTGTTCGAACTCGAGCATGCCGTTGGTGATCTTCGGAAGCGCAGCGTCAACGGCAGCAGCGTCTTCGAGGCGAACCACCGAGCTCCACAGTGTGCGGGTGAAGTCTCCTCCTCCTGGTCCGGCGGACGTTGTGAACCCTGCCACGAACGAGTCTTCGAGGGTTTTCGCTACAGCCTCAGGGCCCAACTGGGCAGCTTCGAAGTCTTTGAGGGGACGGCCGCCATTGCGGGGAACGACGTCGAATTCTGGGTCGATTTCCACTGGAAGGACAACGAACTCGCCCATCCGTTGCCCTTCGACCAGGGTTGTAACCTCGACCGGTGGGGTGCCGAATTCGGGTTGTGGGGTGGTCGGGAAGGTGCCGGTGTCGAGGTTGCTTTCCTGTGCGCTGGCTGCGGCTGAACCGGTTGCGGCGGCGTCGTCGCTGCTACCGCATCCGGTCAGCAGTAGTCCCGCTGCGGCAGCCGCCGCAGCGACTCGTATGACGTTGCTGGACCTCATGTCTTCCTTTCTGATACGCCGAGCCAGACGGGCTCGGTTGTGGCTGCTCACGCAGCCCTAAGCCAGGTTCGCGATCACCCACGGCGACTTCGACCCCCCGGACATACCGGTTTCGTCGACCGATTCGGGTGCGGTGCCCGCCAGGTCGAGGTCGATCTCGTCGGAGACGAGCATCTCGCAGTCGGAGTCCTGCCATGCGTTCTCGAACTGGTCGATCGGCACCTCGAGCTGGTTGCCATCGGGATGGCCAGGGTCGGAGAGAATGACCACGCCGCGTTTCTCGTCGATTCCCGCCACGACGAGAAAGTGGTCGGGGGTGTCGTCCTCGACTGTTTCGGTGCCCCAGATTTCCCCGGAATCAACCATCGCGGTGACTGCGTAGCCTGCGTCCAGCTTCGCCTCGAGGCTGTCGATGGTGCCGTTCTCGATATGACACGGAACGCCTTGGTCCTCGAGGAGGGCCTCCAAGTTCGGGAACGTCATTCCTTGTGACGGGTCGTCGTTCCACATCAAGCCGAGTTCCATAGCTCGGTCCACAAGTTGTTGCGGATCGGAGATGTCGAGGCCGGTGAACTCGGAAACTATCTGCGCTGCGGAAGACGGTCCGCAGTAGCCGTCCTCGACCTGCCAGAACCAGTCGTTTGCCCACGCTTCCGGTGCACCTGAGATTCCGTCGTCGACAGGTTCGGGCTCAGGTACAGGAGCCCGTTCGAGCTCTGGTTCCGATTCCGGCAGCGGGGTTATCGATACATCCGACAGATCAGGCTCATCGCCCGGCCTGTCCGCAGGGTCGGTCGTTGCACGCACTTCCGTCACTGTCTCGAGCAGGTCGGCGACGTGCGAGGAAGCAAAGTCGGTTTGTTCGGGGAACAGTTCGCCGGAAAAGCTCTCACGGACCTCACCGGAGGGTGCCGCATCGCAGGTATCGGCCTGCTCGGGTCCGAGACCCAAGTCGGAAACGTCGAAGTTCATGAGCTCGCTTTCGTCAGAGACAGCGCGTATCGGGTCTCGCAATCGCTCCGCCATCACGAGGCCCAATACGCAAACGCAATTTCGCTGTGTCGGTGGCTACTCCGCGTGTTCGAGAATCAGGTACTGCGCTGCCATCTTCTGGTGAACGGTCTTCATGTCATCGAGACCGGATGCCTCGGCCGCGTACCGCCCATTGGCAATCGTGCAGTACCCCGCAACCCCATTGGAGGTGGTCTTGGTGTAGCACTTCGAATCCGGGAGCCCTGGAACGCCTGGAGCTTCGGAGAATCCCGACGTGGCTACCAAGTCTGCCCCGAACTCATCCCGAATCCGTTGGGCACCCTCGACGTCTTCCGCCTGATACACGACAGTTGCGTCAGTGCCATTGTGCACAGCTCCGACCTCCGTCAACAACTCGAATGTCAGTCGCGGATTGGTGGAACGGTGCGCCATACCACGCGGCCCGTAGTCCGCCATCTGACGAGCGGACTGCTGTCCGTCGGTATCGGGGATCGTCAACCGAATCACGCCAGCCTGATCAAGCTTGAGCTTGTCGAATTCACCTGGCTGGGTGGCCGGGAACTGGTCGAGCATCGCCTCCTGTACCTGCAAGGCCTTCGCGACGGTCTGCGCATTGACATCCTCGTTACCTGGAGCCGCCTGGGAATAGGTGTAGATCACATAATCGCCGTGGGGAGTGTAGCCTTCGGCAACGACCGCAGCCGAAGCATAGTCGTTTTCTTCGGTGGCCCTCGTGGATACCAAGGTGTTCGGCAGGATGTCGATGTGTTGTTCGGTGGAGGGTGGTAGGTACTCAGAACCTACGAGCCCGGCCTGATGCAATTCGTTTGCCACCTTGACGGCCGTGGCTTCGTCGGGGAAACGGAACACCGCGTGCGCTATGGAACGCACGCTGTCCGCGCCGCGGCCGTCATCGGCGGTCACGGCATATCCGGTGATCATTCCATTGTCGATGGCGATCTGCTCCGCGTTTCCGGCGAGCAGCCGGCCCACAGCACCGCCGTTCTCGAGAGGTCCGGTGGGCCTCTTCGCTGATGTCAATGCGGGGTCGATCTCGAAAGGAACGGGAACGAACTGGGCGAGGCGCTGCCCTTCGATCATCCCGATTTGTTCTGTTGTGGCATAACCGAACTCCGGTTGTGGAGTAGTTGGAAATTCGCCAGAATCGAGGGCAGAGAGGTCGACAGCGGAGGTCGTGGACGCCGCGTCACCCGCGACGTCGACGTCACCTGACCCGCACGCTGTCAGCAGTATTGTTGCCGAGAATATCGCCGCCGTAGCCGGCATCAGAGTTGACCTTTTCACTTTGGTTCCTTCCGGAAGTGCCCGTGGAGCGTCATCGATGCACCTGGCTCGTCCCAGGTACACCTGTCGATTGATAGAGGCGGCAAGCAGGGTGATAGTTCATGATTCATCATGTGATGTCGCCCATATTTTTGATGTGTTGACGGATAAACCGTGCTGGGTGGCAAGACGTCGGGAGCGGAAACGTCGCAAGGCTCGAACACCTCCGGCGCACAGGACTCGTCCCGCGTGCCCGTTCAATACTCGACAAGCGAGGGATCAGGGTCCACGCAGTAGCACCGTCAACCAATCAAATTGAATCGAGATTCCCCGCGAAACGGAGCTTCACTCCGGTTCAGAAGGACATATCACCGAATCCCAGGTCGTTGGGATCATCGATCTCGATAACCCCTTCATCCCCGACCTCGCCGGTTGTGTCCGAATCGGCGAAAGGTGTCACATCGTTGCCGGGAGGACTTGGATCGATGTCCAGTTCGGTGACGGCATTCGTTCCCTCCTCATCGTCCTGAAGCTCCGAATTGTCGTAAATCAGCTCGTCATCGTCGGGCACGTCCGGTTCGTCAGTCATGTCGGGGACCAGCCCGGCGTCGACCAACGCCGCGCCCGGGGCGGTGGCGTTGTCGATGACCCTGGCCCACACGTCATCCGGGACGCTCGAATCTTGGGTGGTAAGACCGAGAGAACTCAGCAGCGAATCTGAATCTTCCATTGTTCGCACCTTCTCCAATCGTGCGCCGCCTGTCGGTATCGCCGACCATCGCCAGTTGGATGTACCACGGGGCGGGAAAGTTCCCGCCCCGTCACACGTGAGGCGAATTTCAACGCGTCACTGGCGCTACTCCATTATTCCTCATCCCGGTTGGGACGCGTCAGGCCAAGTCACCGGCCTCGAACTGATCGACTGTCGCCGGAGTCACGACCTCCTCGGCGGTGACCGGGGCAGTCTCGAACTGATCGAGAACACCATCGTTGTTGGTGTCGGAATACTCGATGTCGAAGGTGCCGTCACCATTGGTGTCGGAATAGATCGAGTTCGGAATGAGGTCGGCGTCGGAGTCGACGACCGCCTGATCGAACTGACCACTTCCATCGGCATCGATCAAGGTCACATCAGCCACACCGTCACCATCGAAGTCACGCTTCGAATCGACGACCGCACCGTGATCGAGTGTGTCCTCCTGAACAGCGATGCCCTCGGCGTCGAGGACGACGCGACTATCGGCGGACCCATCGTTGTTCAGATCCGTTTCGACGGTGGCACTTCCGTCCTCATTGGGCTTCAGGGTGGTTTCGTAGGAACCGTCACCGTCGTCATCGAACTCGGTGAGGGTCACGTTCCCGTCGTCGTCAAGGTGATCAACAAAGCCTGTACCGTCGTCAAATCTGGCGTTGACCTGGTCGGTCGTACCGTCACCATCGATATCGTGCTCGGATACGCGCGCCCCTCCAGCCGGCGCCGCAGGTGCCGCATCAGCGGCCGGTGCCGGTGCCGCGAGATCAGGGGCCGGAGCCGGGTCGGCAGGCGCACCGAAGCTGGCGGTGGACGGATCGCCAGTGACGTTCTCGGTCGTCTCGGTGTTGCTCATCTCAGATCCTCTCTCGAGTCCTTGTCGGGAGCATCTCTCCCGCGCTTCTGTAAGTGAGATGCGCCGACAGCGGGGAAAGTTCCCCATTACGGAAGAATGCTTGCTGGAACCCGAGTCTGCGCATCAATTGTGGAGGCAATGACAAAGCGGGCCCGTACCGACAACACCCCGCCGACTCGATCGCCAGCAGCACAAGGGCGCGGATTCCTCGCCTCCGGTCGGTCACACAGCGTCCCGCGGCGCACCAGATCACCTTCTCACTGGCAGGGCACCGCCCGATCTGTGACGGCAGCCGTCCGCTCCGCCGTGTTGACCGTGGTCGGTCTTCACATGATCAACGATGTTGCAGCCACTGACCGAATCCACCGTTTCACTATTCCTCGACTGACTCGGCATGCTCGAGGATGAGGTATTGAGCGGCCGCCCTTTGATG
>NZ_JBUYWD010000027.1:0-82657 GCF_055231015.1 Rhodococcus quanlei
CCACCGGCCACCGCACCGGCTGCGGGACCACCCGCGGGAGCCGCCGGCGGTGGTGGTGTGCCCAGTCCGCCGCCGACACTGCCACCGCCGCCGATACCACCGGCACCACCGCCGATACCACCGGCGCCCATGCCGGGAACACCACCGGGCAGTGCGCTGGCCGCGACCGTGCTCGCCGGCGAATCCGGGTCTGCGAGTGTGTCGGGTCCGAGCTCACCGAGACTCTGGGCCGCGTCGGTCGGCAGGCCGGAAAGGGCATCATCGCCCGGCACGGCGGCGGGGCTGGTTCCCGCAGTGGTGTCAGGGTTTGCGGGCGTACCCGGCTGACCGGGGGCGTTCGGGTCGGTGGACGGGCCACCCGGTGTTCCGCCCGGTGACGGTGATCCGCCGAAGGGGCCACCGAAACCACCGGGGCCACCACCAGTAGGCCAGCCCGTCGAGTCATCGGCGACGGGTGACTCCACGGCGGGGAAGACGGGCATACTTTGCGCCGTCGGGGAGATACCGCTGCCGTAGTAGACCGTGTTGAGAAGCCGCACCGCCTGCTGCTTCGCTTCTTCGCGGCGTTCGTCGTCCCACCCGTCGGCGCCGAGGAACCCGAGAATCTTTCCCGGAACCGTTGCGGCGGGTTCGGCGGGGAAGTTGGTTTTTGTCCGATCCAACGAGTCGGCCAGCAAACCCACCTGCCGCGCAACCAAATTCGACGCATCAGCTGTCTTTGCTGCGTTCTTCGCATAGTCGACCATCGACGTGGCTACGGCGTCTCCCGCAGGCCCAGCCCACTTTTCGGCAATGGCGGCGCCGATCTTCGCGGCGAACGTTTCGAACGCGTCGGTGAACGTGTTGGTGCCGCTGGCCCACTCGCGTCGGAATGCCTCGTTCGACTCCGCCTGAATCGGGTTGACGTTCGCCACCAGTTCGCTGTGCTCGAAGGCATCGAAGAACGTGCAATGTACTGCCCGGCCGGGTATTTCGAGGTCGGCGTATTGTTCGGAGTTGGCGACGTTCGGTGGGCCGGAACCGGCCGGCCCGATGAACTGCTCCGCCCGACCGGTGACAAAGGGAATGCTCCGCAGATTCGCGATGACTTCGTTCATACCGGGTATCTGTGGCTGCGTCGGTGGTGCCATGCGTCAGCTACGCGATCTCGCCGGTCACCCGCGCCAGCGCCTGACTGGTCTGCTCATCGGTGGTCAGTGATTCAGCGATCTGGGCACCCACCGTGTCATGAATCGCACTCAAGCAGAGGATGTGGTCATCGATGCGGTCGATGAACTGCTGGGTCACCTCGGTGAGAATCTTCGACAAATCATCCCCGCACGCGAAGTCACCCAACGGCGGAGTCTTCGCGCGCAGGATCATCCCGTCTTTCACTTCCCGCAGGGAGGCAATCGCCTCCGTGCACGCGTTCGCGCAATCCTGCGCCACGCTGGGATCGAGAACGAGCTCCCCCGCCTTCGCCCGCGCCGCATTCGCCATCAACACATCCATCGTCGACGCCGTACCACTCATCTCAGCTACCCCCTCATGAAACGCCTGATTCGTCCGAATGGCCTCGATACTTTAACCGGCGTCAAGGTATCTCGGCAACGAGTGCGTCGCCGACTCGCACCGCTACTTCGCACATCGGCGTAGTGTCTTTGGTGAACGCCGACCTAGCGGCCTGCATCAGCACCAGCCCCTCACCCCGAAACGGGATGACCAGATGGCAGAAGGTGCCCTTCTCGTCGCTTGCTGTACGGAATGTTACTGCTGAACGGTCTCCGAGTGTCACGTTCCGAAAATCGATGTTGTCTGGACGGTCACGGAACTGGTCGATCGTCGTCGTGGATAGGGCACTCATCTGTACTCCGGTGTCGTCGTAGGCTCTCCATCCGCAGTTCTCTTCGCCGGTAGCCTCGGCAGCCAGCGCTTGCCCTCCGGTTGTCGGGTCCAGACCCGCGCTGCGCAGTATTTCGTCGGATAATGTGCACGGGTCCCACGGCTGCGGGATGGTCGTGGTACTCAGAGATTCTGAGGTGTCATCACTGCTGCACCCGGCGGCACCCAACGTGATTACCGCCAACAGTGCCGCCGCGCCTGCGGCCACTCGCCTCGAGGTCATGTGCTCATTCTTTCGCACTGCCCGAAGGGGCCCTGTATCGGATCGAGTTGCAGCTTGAATCGGACGGTTCCACCTTCGGTCAAGGTATCTCGGCAACAAGTGCGTCGCCGACTCGCACCGCTACTTCGCACATCGGCGTAGTGTCTTTGGTAAACGGCGACCTAGAGACCTGCATCAGCACCAGCCCCTCGCTCTCGAACGGCAGCAGCAGCCAACAATATGATCGCTCCTCGTCCCCTTCGGAACGGAACGTCAACGCTGAACGATCTCCCACTGTCACCGTCCGAAAATCGATGTTGTCTGGACGGCTACGAAATTGGTCGATCGTCGTCGTAGACAGCGCATTCATGCTCACACCGATATCGTCATAGGTCTTCCATCTGCAATTCTCTTCGCCGGCAGCCTCGGCGGCCAGCGCTGGCCCTTCGGTTGTCGGGTCCAGGCCCGCGTTGCGTAGAATTTCGTCGGATAATGTGCACGGGTCCCACGGCTGCGGGATGGTCGTGGTACTCAGAGATTCTGAGGTGTCATCACTGCTGCACCCGGCGGCACCCAACGTGATTACCGCCAACAGTGCCGCCGCGCCTGCGGCCACTCGCCTCGAGGTCATGTGCTCATTCTTTCGCACTGCCCGAAGGGGCCCTGTATCGGATCGACTTGTCGCCGAGCGAGTCGAACTGTCCTATCCGAGGTTCGCTCTTCGATTAGGGCATCTCAGGGACGAGTGCATCACCGACCCTCAGCGCCCACTCACACATCGGGGTGGTGTCCTTCGTGAACGGGGACTGCGAGAATTGAAGGATCACGAGTCCTCCCGACTGGACAGGCACATTGAGGAAGCAAAAGGTGTAGGGATCGCCGCCTAGGTCAAGGACCTGGGTGAACGCAGTCCTGCCACCGACCGCGACCTCCCGGAATTCGATGTTTCGCGGGTCGTTTCGAAACTGGTCGATGGTTGCCAGAGTGGTGAACGTCGCGATCACCCCGATGTCGTCGTTCTCCCAGCTGCAAGCTTCCTCCCCCGGCGCCTCGACAAGCCCCTGGTCCTTCGTTGCCGGGTCCAAACCCGCCTCTCGCAACGTCTCCTCGGACAGGGTGCACGGATCCCAGGGCTGCACGGCATCTGCTGTCGTCGACGTCTCGGAGGTGTCGTCGTTGCTGCACGCGGTGGCGCCCAACGTAAGTGCTGTCAACAACGCTGTGGCGCCTGCTGCTGCCCGAACCGACTTCATTCGCGCATTCTGTCAGAGGACCTTGCCGAGGAAATCCTTGGTGCGGTCCTGCTGCGGATTGCCGAATATGTCTTCCGGACTGCCTTCCTCGACGATGTACCCGTCGGCCATGAAGATGACGCGATCGGCCACTTCCCGGGCAAAGCCCATCTCGTGGGTCACGACGACCATCGTCATGCCGCCCTCCGCAAGATCGCGGAGAACTTGAAGTACCTCGCCGACCATTTCGGGGTCGAGCGCGCTCGTCGCCTCGTCGAACAGCATGATGTCCGGGCTCATCGCGAGTGCTCGTGCGATCGCGACGCGTTGCTTCTGGCCGCCGGACAGGTTCGCGGGCTTCGCGTCTGTCTTCTCGGCGAGTCCGACCTGACCGAGCAGCTTCACCGCCGACTCGCGCGCTTGATCCTTCGATGCCTTCTTCGTCTGCACGGGAGCGAGCATCACGTTCTCGAGCGCGCTCATGTGGGGGAACAGGTTGAAGTGCTGGAACACCATCCCGATGTGCTGACGCACCTGGTCGATGTCGGCCTTCTTGTCGCTGATGTCCGTGCTGTCGACCACGACGCTGCCGTCGGTGATGTCTTCGAGCCGGTTCAGGCATCGCAGAAACGTGCTCTTGCCGGACCCGGAGGGGCCGATCACACACACCACTTCGCCTGCGGTGATCTCGACATCGAGCCCCTTGAGTACTTCGTTGTCACCGAAGGACTTCTTCAGTCCCGCCACCCGGATCTTCGTTTCGGGTGCGGCGGTTTCCGGTGTTGCCGTTGTGGTCTGGTCGGTCATGCGTTGATCCTCTTCTCGAGGCGGTTCGACAACTTGGTCAGCGCCATGATGATGATGAAGTACATGATGCCGATGATCAGCCACATGTTGAACGACTGGAAGTTGCGGGCGATGATGATGCGCCCGGTTTGGGTGAGCTCGGCAAGCCCGATCACGGACAGGATCGACGTGTCCTTGAGCGTGATGACGAACTGATTGATGTACGACGGGATCATCGTGCGAACAGCTTGCGGCATCACCACTTTCCGCATCGACTTCAGATAGCTGATGCCGAGGCTGCGGGATGCTTCCATCTGGCCCTTGTCGACGGACAGGATGCCGCCGCGCACAATTTCTGCCATGTAGGCACCGGCGTTCAGTGACAGCGTGATGACACCGGCGGTGAAGGCGGACATCTGAAATCCCAGTGCGGTGGGAATGCCGAAGTAGATGAAGAACGCTTGCACCAGTAGCGGTGTGCCACGAAAGACGTCGACGTAGGTGGTGCCGACCGCCCGCAAGACGATGTTGCCGGACACTCGGAACAGGCCGAAGATCGCACCGAGGACCAAGGCGATCGCAATCGATACGGCGGTGAGAACGATCGTGAGCCACAGTCCCTCCAAGAGCTGTGGGTAGGTGCTCTTGATCAGTCCGAGGATGCTGTTGTCGTCGTTCGACGCGTCGGCTCCGAGGTATGTTTCCAGGATCTCGTCGTACTCGCCGCTCGCTTTGAGGTTCGCCAGCCCGTCGTTGAACGATTCGAGAAGCTGCGCGTTCTGTCCCTTGGCAACCGCGAATCCGTAACTGGCACCGGGTTCCTTGTCCGTCACGGTCTTGAATCCGTTGCCCTGTTTGATGCCGTACGCCAGTACGGGGTAATCCTCGAAGACTGCGGCCGAGTTGCCGGTGCGCACCTCGTTGAACATGCTCGAGGAGTCGGCGAAGTACTTGGTGCTGAACCCGTACTGGTCTTTGATGGACTCGGCGAACGCAGCGCCTTCGGTGCCGTTCTTGACGGCGACCTGCTTGCCCGCCAGGTCCTCGTAGCTCTTGATGTTCTCGTTCGATTCGGGGACGGCCATCTGGACGCCGGAATCGAAGTACGGGTCGGAGAAGTCGAATGTCGCCTTCCGCTCGTCGGTGATCGACATACCGGCGATCATCCCGTGCACCTGACCGCTGGTGACGGCTTGGAGTGCGGAGTCGAATCCGACCGGCTGGATCTCGACGTCGAAGCCTTGGTCCTCGGCAATGGCGCGAAGCAGGTCCATGTCGATTCCGACGAGTTCGCCGTTCTCGTTCTGGAACTCGAACGGGGCGAAGGTGATGTCGGTGGCGATCCGATACGTAGGACGGTCGCCGGGTGGTGCGGGTTGTGCCACGGCGAGTGATGGCGCGAAGACCATCGACAGAAGGGCGAGTAGGGCGGCGAGTATCGGTATCCGCCCGCGCGGCGTCGACCGTGCGGATCCGCCGGATCGATCGGGTGTGGTGTGCACGCAGTCCCCAGCTTTCTTTCGGCGCGTTACCTGCCTTTGCGCTCGAAAGTACGTCGTCCGGCTCACGTCCGTGGGGTTATCGGTCAAACGGCGCAATAGTCCCGATCTCAACGAGTTATCGAAACTTTATGCAGGTGAAACCCTATAAGTTGCCACATTGGGGCCTATTCGTTACCGTACCGTGACAATACATTCGTCAGCTTTGGGAAGTCTCGTGTCACCTTTCGCCAAGATCAACACCAGCACGTCGCCGTTGCTCTACGCGGTGATCGCCGCCCTGCTCGTCACCCTCATCGGTGGTGGTGTGCTGGCCGTGTCCCAGCACAAGAACGTCACCCTGGACGTCGACGGCGAACGAATCTCGCTCGGCACCATGTCGTCCTCCGTCGAGGGCGCCATCGAAGACGCCGGGTACGACATCGGAGAACGCGACGTCGTCGCACCGTCGGCCGCCGCGTCCATCGACGACGGCGACACCATCGTCTTCCGGCGAGCCCGCGAGGTCACACTCACCGTCGACGGTCAGCCGCGCACCGTGTGGACGACCGCGCTCACGGTGGACGAGGCGCTGAAGCAATTCGATCTCGCCGGCGACGTTCACCTGACGGCGTCGCGTTCGGATCGTCTGCCGCTCGAAGGTGCATCGCTCGGCGTGGTCAGCGCCAAGAAGGTCACGGTGATCGATGGCGAAGCCGCGCCCAGCGAGATGAACATCGCAGCACCGACCGTCGGCGAACTCCTCACGAAGATCGATGCCCCGCTCGAGCAGGCCGACTCGGTGACTCCCACAGCGGATACCCCGCTGACCGACGGACTCGAGGTGAAGGTCATTCGGGACCGCACCGAGACCGTCGTCGAGAAGCAGCCGATCGCTCCGCCCCAGAACCGAATCGAAGATCCGGAACTCGAAGAGGGCACGACGACCGTCGAGAATCCGGGCGTTCCCGGCGAGCGCGAAGTGACGCTGTCCATCCACAAGATCAACGGGGTCGAGGTCGGACGTGACGAGATCTCGTCCACGCCGATCCGAGAGCCCGAGCCGGCAACCATCCGGGTCGGAACGAAGCCGAGTTCGTCGGCCCCTGCAGTCCGCAACGGCTCCACGTGGGATGCACTCGCACAGTGCGAGGCGACCGGAGACTGGTCCATCAACACCGGCAACGGCTTCTACGGCGGACTCCAGTTCACCCAGAGCACGTGGTCCGCGTTCGGCGGCAACGAGTATGCTCCCCGCGCCGACCTTGCCAGCCGCCAAGAGCAGATCGCCGTCGCACAGAAGGTGCAGGCCCAGCAGGGCTGGGGCGCTTGGCCTTCCTGCACCAGCAAGCTCGGGTTGCGTTAACCGACAACGAGGAACGAATGTCACCGTTTGCCAAGATCAACTCCGCTCGATCGCCGCTGCTCTACGCGGTTGTGGCAGCACTTCTGGTGACATTGACAGTCGGTGGGTTCGTTGCCCTTTCCCGCCACAAGACCGTCACGGTCGACGTCGACGGCGAGGTCACGTCGCTGAACACCATGTCGTCGACCGTGAAGGACGTGCTCGCCGATGCGGGCTATTCGTTGAGCGAACGGGATGCGGTCGCCCCGGCCGCGGACTCCGAACTGTCGGACGGCGACACGGTGGTGTTGCGGCGTGCGAGGTTGGTCGATCTCACCGTGGACGGACACCAGCGTCCGGTGTGGACCACCGCCCTGACGGTGGAGGAAGCGCTCGAGCAGTTCGAGCTTGCCGACGACGTGCACGTGTCCGCCTCACGTTCGCAGAGACTGCCGCTCGACGGTGCAGCCCTCGACGTCGTGGAACCGGTTGTCGCCATGTTGTCCGACGGTGGGAGGGCTTCCGAGAAGGTGCGGTTGGCCGCGCCGACCGTGGGGGAGTTTCTCGCCGAACTCGGTCGCCCACTCGAGCAGGCCGACACCGTGGAGCCGCCCGCCGATACTCCGATGACGAACGGGCTCGCGATCACGGTTACTCGCGATCGCGTCGAGGAGGTCGTCGAAACCCTGCCTCTGCCGCCTCCGGTGGAACGTATCGAGGACGTGACCATGAACATGTCTCGCTCCGAGGTGGAGGACCCCGGGGTCCCCGGAGTGCAGGACGTCACCTTCGCCGTCCGTACGGTCGATGGTGTCGAGGTCGAACGACGCGAGGTCGATTCGGAGGTCACGACGCCCGCGCAGCCGAAGGTGGTCCGTGTCGGTGCCAAACCCGGCACCGAGGTTCCCCCGGTCGAGAACGGGGCAACGTGGGATGCGCTGGCGCAGTGTGAGGCCGGCGGAAACTGGCACATCAACACAGGCAACGGTTACTACGGTGGCGTCCAGTTCTCTCAGGACACCTGGGAACGTCAAGGCGGCCTGAAGTATGCGCCGCGCGCCGACCTCGCGACCCGCGAGGAGCAGATCGCGATAGCAAGCAAGACGCAGGAGAAGCAGGGTTGGGGCGCATGGCCGTCCTGTTCCGGTCGCATCGGCGTGCGTTAAGTTCACCTGGTGTCCGACACCCCAGATTCCACGTCACCCAGAGGTCTCGCCGCCCTGCTGGGGCCCGCCGAGGTGCGCCTCCTGGCGGAAGAGTTCGGTGTCCGGCCCACCAAGCAACTGGGGCAGAACTTCGTGCACGACGCCAACACGGTGCGACGCATCGTCGCGACGGCAGGGGTGGGACGCGGGGACACGGTACTCGAGGTCGGTCCCGGCCTGGGATCGTTGACCCTTGCCCTGCTCGACGTCGTGGATCGGGTGGTGGCGGTGGAGATCGATCCCAATCTGGCAGCGCGCCTGCCGGTCACGGTGGCGGACCGTTGCGCCGACCTCGCCGATCGCCTGACAGTGGTGGAAGCGGATGCCATGCGAGTGCAACCGTCGCAGATCCCCGGTGAACCCACGGCCTTGGTGGCGAACCTTCCGTACAACGTTGCGGTTCCCGTGTTGCTGCATCTGTTCTCGGAACTGCCGAGTCTGCGCACCGCATTGGTGATGGTGCAGGCGGAGGTGGCCGACCGGCTCGCGGCCACGCCGGGAAGTAAGATCTACGGAGTGCCCAGCGTGAAGGCCAACTTCTTCGGGCGGGTGCGACGAGCCGGCTCCGTCGGTCGTGCCGTGTTCTGGCCGGTGCCGAAGGTGGAGTCCGGGTTGGTGCGTATCGACCGGTACGACGATCCGCCGTGGCCGGTCGACGACGCGACACGTAAGCGCGTGTTCGCTGTGGTCGATGCTGCATTTGCGCAGCGCCGCAAGACATTACGTGCCGCGCTCGGTGGCTGGGCTGGATCGTCGGCGGAGGCGGAACGCCGGTTGGTTGCTGCAGGGATTCAGCCGTCTGCGCGTGGGGAAACCCTCGATGCAGCAGCGTTCGTCGAACTGGCCGCCCAGGGGCGGTAGCGTGACGCATGTCACATTGCTGAGCGTTTGCGGCCAGAGTGTGTTTCACTATGGGCGGTCGTAAGTGTTTGTGTTTGTGTTTCCACGCTCGCAAAACGATGGTTGCGAGCGTTCTGACTTCCTCCACAGGAAAAGTCTCAGCGCGTTCGTTCTACTGGACCCGGACAACCGCGTTGGTTGTTCGAAGAAGACACTGTGTTAGAGGAGATTTACATGGCAGAGGGCACCGTGAAGTGGTTCAACTCCGAGAAGGGGTTCGGCTTCATCGCCCCCGAGGATGGCAGCGCTGACGTGTTCGTCCATTACTCGGAGATCCAGAGCAGCGGCTTCCGCACGCTCGAGGAGAACCAGCGCGTTTCGTTCGAGATCGGTCAGGGCAACAAGGGCCCGCAGGCCACCGGCGTGACGCCGCTCTGAGACTCGCCATGATTTCCCGGGCAACCGGGACCTGAGGCGATTCGACGAAGGCCCCGTTCCATCAGGAGCGGGGCCTTCGTCGTGTTTCAAGCATTGTCGTAGCGCTGCGCGACGAGGCGGTGACGTTCCGCAACGGCTCGGCATTCCTCCCGCAGTTCGGGTGGGTCGACGACCGTGAAGTCGACGTCGAACGCGCTGAGCCAGCCGGCGATGGAGCCCAGTGACTGACCGCGAATGGTGACTACGCACCTACCGTCGGGTGATTCTTCTATCGCGCCCCAATCTTCGTGAACCATGGGCGCGATCCGATCGAACGGTGCATGAAGCAGCACCTGCGCGCGACTGCTCGATCTCGCGCGGTCGATTCCGCGTTCGACGAAGTCCGCGCCCCCTCCATCCGGCAGTGGACGCGGCGTGAAACGCGGGCCGGTCGGAATCTTCGGCGTCATACGGTCGAGACGGAACGACCGCCAGTCGTCACGGCCGAGATCCCAGGCCACGAGGTACCACCGCATCCCGGACCGTACGAGTCGGTGTGGTTCCACCTCGCGGCGGCTCTCGCTGCCGTCGTGGCGGCGGTAGTCGAACCGCAAACGTTCGTGGTTGTGGCATACGGCCGCCACATCGGCGAGAACGGTGGCATCGACGGCACTCGGTGCCGGGGCGTGCGGCACGACGTCCACCTGCAAGGTGTCCAAACGATGCCGCAGCCGGGACGGCATCACCTGTTGCAGCTTCGCGAGTGCCCGGGTCGACGCCTCGCCGATGCCGACGACCGAACCGGTGGATCCTGCCTGCAGGCCGAAGGCCACCGAAATGACTTCTTCGTCGTCGAGCAGTAGCGGCGGCATCTCCGCGCCGGCGCCGAGCCGGTATCCACCGCCGACACCCACGGTCGCGTCCACGGGATATCCGATGTCGCGGAGTTTGTCGATGTCACGACGAACCGTGCGCTGTGTGATACCGAGCCGACTTGCGAGCTCCGCACCGGACCATTCTCTGCGGGTCTGCAGCAAAGAGAGCAAGCGCAACAGCCGTGCCGATGTTTCTCGCATGATCCGAACGATGCCAGAAATCGAGGACGAGGAGTGTCCTCGATTGCCTGGTGCAGTGCGTGTGTCGACAGTACGTGTGTCGACGCCGTGCCCACGCAACCGCTCGGTGTACAGCCTCCGCTGGGCATCCGTGCCACCCAATATATGAGCGTAAGTGCGCACATATTGACGTATTGTGTGTGAGTAGTCCGATCCCTTCAGGAGGTGCGCGGGTGCTCGCGATATTGCGGAATCGCACGTTCCGCTGTCTGTTCACTGCTCAGGTCGTGGCGCTCGTCGGTACCGGCTTGCTGACGGTGGCGCTGGGCCTGCTGGCATACGACTTGGCTGGTTCCGAGGCGGGTGCGGTGCTGGGGACGGCATTGGCGATCAAGATGGTCGCCTATGTGGTGGTGGCGCCGGTGAGCTCGGCGGTCACCGACCGGATACCGCGCCGAGTGTTGCTCGTCGGTGCGGATCTGGTGCGGGCGTCGATCGCGTTGTTGCTGCCGTTCGTGGATCATCCATGGCAGATCTATGTGCTGATTTTCGTGTTGCAATCGGCGTCGGCCACATTCACTCCCGCGTTTCAGTCCGTCATCCCCTCGGTTCTGGTGGACGAGGACGACTACACGCGTGGGTTGTCGTTGTCGCGGCTGGCCTACGACCTCGAATCGTTGCTGAGCCCGATTCTGGCGGCGGTGTTGCTGTCGGTGACGACCTACAACTTCCTGTTCCTCGGCACAGTTGCCGGGTTCGTGCTGTCGGCGTCTCTGGTGGTGGCCACTGTGCTCCCGGCGATCACTCCGGCGGATCGGTCCGTTCCCTTGCCGCACCGAATTACGTTGGGGGCTCGGGTGATGGCCACTCGTCCCGTGCTGAGGGGTTTGTTGGCGATGAACTTGGTGGTCGCGGCTGCGACCGGGCTGGTGTTGGTCAACACCATCGTCTACGTCCGCGATCTTCTGGGCGGGTCGAACACCGGTGTTGCCGTCGCGCTCGGCATTTACGGTGGCGGTTCGATGCTGGTCGCGTTGACGCTGCCACGACTGCTGGGCCGGGTACCGGACCGGCGGGTGATGCTCACCGGCTGCACCGTTGTTCCGGTCGGCCTGGCCGCCACCGTCGTGCTGCTGCTGGCCGACCCTGGTCGAGGGTGGGGATGGGCGCTGCTGGCGGTGATCTGGCTGACGTTGGGTGCGGGGACATCGTCGATCAACACCCCGTCGGCGCGCCTCTTGCGTTACGAGTCCACACCGAGCGATCGGGGCGCGGTATTCACCGCACAGTTCTCCCTCTCCCACGCGTGCTTCTTCTTCACGTACCCGATCGCGGGATGGATCGGAGCGACCGCGGGACAACCTGTCGCAGCACTCATCCTCGCGGTTATCGCTACACTCGCAGCACTGGTAGCCGTGCGGGCCTGGCCGGTAGAGACCAAGCGGGGCACCGAGGCGGTGTCGATAGAGAGAGTGTGAACGATGAAGCCGGTCACGGAGTCGCCGCAAGCCGCGAGCCTCGTCCACCCGGTCACGCCGGACCGGCAGCGACTCGACGCCGCGACGTCCACGTTCCGGATGCTCGCCGACCCGACCCGGCTGCACATCCTCTGGCTGCTCACCCAGAACGAAGCCGACGTCACCGCGCTGACCGAAGCGTGTGAGGCCTCGCGCACCGCAGTCAGTCAGCATCTGGCCAAGCTCCGCTTCACCGGCCTCGTCGACACCCGCAAGGAAGGCCGCCGGGTCGTCTACCGCATCCGGGACGGGCATCTGGCCCGACTTGTCCTCGAGGGCATGAACCACGCCGATCACCTCGTCACGGGCGAACCTCCACACGAATAGGTCGTTGTGTCGAGCTGGTCCCACGGTGACGTTCTCACCTCCACCGGCGCTGCGTAGACACATTCCCGCTTCGTCGAGCTCCGTGTAGGCGAATTCTGCGTGTGCCCTGGCAGCGCCTATTGTTGTTCTCTGTGCCTTCCGTCGCTGAACACTCCGTGATCGTCCGGGCACCGTCCAAGGTCAATCTGCACCTCGCGGTCGGTGACCTGCGTGAAGACGGCTATCACGAGCTGACCACCGTGTTCCAGGCGTTGTCGCTGAGTGACACTGTGTCCGTGACACCCGCCGACACACTGTCGGTGATCGTGCGCGGTGACGACGCCGAGTCGGTGCCCACCGATTCGACCAACCTCGTGTGGAAAGCCGCCGAACTGTTGGCGACCGAGGGCGGGCTGCGTCCTGACGTCGCGATCAAGATCGACAAGGGCATCCCGGTCGCCGGCGGTATGGCCGGCGGTAGCGCGGACGCGGCTGCCGCGCTGGTGGCGTTGAACGCATTGTGGGAACTCGAGATGGGCCGCGACGAACTGGCGATGTTCGCAGCCGAACTCGGCAGCGACGTGCCGTTCTCGCTGCACGGAGGAACCGCGATGGGGACGGGTCGTGGCGAGAAACTCCTTCCGGTGCTCTCGCGGAACGAATTCCATTGGGTGCTTGCACTCGCGAAAGGCGGGCTCAGCACGCCCACCGTGTTCCGGGAACTCGACCGACTGCGCGAACAGGGCGCACCGCCGAGACTCGGGGGAACCGACGAGTTGCTGCAGGCGCTGGCCGCAGGTGATGCCTCCGCGCTGGCCCCCCTACTCGGAAACGATCTGCAGGCAGCAGCTCTGTCACTCGCTCCGGCCCTACGGCGGACACTGCGAGCCGGGGTCACCGCAGGAGCGCTCACCGGCATCGTGTCCGGCTCGGGACCCACCTGTGCATTCCTGTGCACCGACGCGGACGCCGCGGTCCGCGTCGGCGCAGAACTCGCCGGAGCGGGGGTGTGTCGCACCGTCCGCGTTGCGCACGGCCCGGTGCCCGGCGCGCGAATCGTCGACCACGCGGCAGAAGGATCACGCTGACATGGCCAACTTGATCAATCTCGAGCAGGTGTCGAAGTCCTTCGGCATCAAACCGCTGCTCGACTCGGTGTCACTCGGTGTAGAAGAGGGCGAACGTATCGGCGTCGTCGGCCTCAACGGCGGCGGCAAGACCACCATGCTCGAAGTCCTGGCCGGACTCGAGCCACCGGACTCAGGTCGAGTGTCTCGGGTCGGCGGATTGCGGATGGCCGTCGTGACGCAGCGTGGGGTGCTGCCCGCAGGCTCGACGGTCGAAGACGTCGTGCTCGGCCCACTCGGTCTCGAACATCACGAGTGGGCGTCAGACGCTCGGATTCGGAGCATCCTCACCGGGATCGGCATCGACGAACTCGGTGGCCGCGAGTCCGCGCTGACCGTGAAGGTCGACGGACTGTCAGGTGGCGAGCGCCGCCGCGTCGCGCTGGCAGCAGCCCTCGTCCAGGATCTGGATCTACTCGTTCTCGACGAGCCCACCAACCACCTCGACGTGGAAGGGGTGCAGTGGCTGGCCGAGCATCTGGTGTCGCGGCGCAGCGCGCTCGTCGTCGTCACGCACGATCGTTGGTTCCTCGACACCGTCGCGAACCGCACATGGGAAGTCGTGGGCGGCAAGGTCGAAAGCTACGAAGGCGGATACAACGACTGGACCTTCGCACGTGCGGAGCGTTCCCGCCAGGCCGATGCCGCGGAGGAGCGGCGCCGGAATCTCGCGCGCAAGGAACTCGCCTGGCTGCGACGTGGCGCTCCGGCACGCACGTCCAAGCCGAAGTACCGGATCGAAGCGGCCGAGGCGCTGATCGCGAACGTGCCCCCTCCGCGTGATTCGGTGGCCCTGTCGTCGTTCGCGCAGCGCCGTCTCGGCAAGGTCGTGATCGAACTCGAGAACGCCCGTCTCGAGACCCCCGACGGCCGCGCACTGGTGAACGATCTGACGTGGCGGCTCGCCCCCGGTGAACGTATCGGCCTCGTCGGGGTCAACGGTTCGGGCAAGACGACGTTGCTCCGAACCTTGGCAGGGGAGATCGAACCGGCCGCGGGTACACGCAAACAGGGGCAGACCGTCCACATCGGATGGTTGCGCCAGGAGCTGGACGATCTGCCGACCGACATGCGGGTGCTCGAGGCCGTCAAGGACGTCGCCGAGCGAATCACGTTGGGTGACAAAGAGGTATCGGCAGGTCAACTGGCTGAGCGACTCGGTTTCACGCCCGCGCGTCAGCGCACCCCGGTGGGGGATTTGTCCGGCGGCGAGCGGCGCCGGTTGCAGCTGACGCGCGTGCTCATGGCGGAGCCGAACGTGCTGCTTCTCGACGAGCCGACCAACGACCTGGACATCGACACCCTGCAGCAGCTCGAGGACATTCTCGACGGGTGGGCGGGGACCATGGTGGTCATCAGTCACGACCGTTACCTGATCGAACGCATCTGCGACTCCACGTGGGCGCTGTTCGGTGACGGGAAGCTCACCAATCTGCCGCGGGGGATCGAGGAGTACCTCGAACGTCGGGAGCTCATGGGTGATGGCGGCGCGCCCTCGGTCGCATCGACGGCCGCGGGTGCTTCCTCGAAGAAGACCCGAGACGGTGCGGCCGACCGCGCGGCCCGCAAAGAACTGTCTCGACTCGAGCGCTCGGTGGCGAAGCTGGACGACCGCGAAACGAAGCTGCACGCGCAGCTGGCCGACGCTGCCACCGACCCCGAGCGTCTGCAGAAGTTGGATGCACAGTTGAAGGAGGTCGTCGCCGAGAAGGAAGCGACCGAGGAGCGATGGATGGAGCTTGCCGCCGAGCTCGAGTAGCCCCGGAACGGTCTCAGTCGCGGTGTCAAGCGCATTTGGTCAAGTTTCGGCCCCTATTTCGGTACAGACGGACTAGCCTTCAGTAAGGGCTAGATGCTGTGCTGCACAGGAGGCGGGGCCATGGATCTCGAAGCGATCAAGGATATCGAGAGGCTCAAGTATCGCTATACGCGCGCGTTGGATACGAAAGAGTGGGGTGAGCTGGGGGAGACACTTCTCCCGGATGCCACAGCAATCTACGGCGAACAGTTGCAGTTCGACTCGCGAGACACCTTCGTGTCGTTTCTGGAAAACACGCTGGGCACCCACATGATCACCGAGCATCAGTGTGGTCAACCCGAAATAGATGTCGAGGGAGATTCGGCCACCGGAGTGTGGTTGCTCGCCGACACGGTTGTGGTGCCCGAAGACGGAATTCTGATGCGCGGCTCAGCGTTCTATCACGACCGGTACTCGAGATGTGAGGACGGTCGGTGGCGCATCGCACACACCGGCTACGACAGGATCTGGGAATCGGTGATCTCGTTGGCGGACGTTCCGAGTTTCCGGCTGGCGTCCGACCGGTGGGCAAAACTCGTGACGATACCGTCGAAAACCGTAGGGGTGGCGTATCCGGACGGACTCACAGCGTGACCGATTCATCGCCGTACACGGCAGGCCTGCCTACACCTGGAGCTCTGCCGTATCTGGCCGTGCGGAATGCGCGCGAAGCCATCGACTGGTACACGACGGTGTTCGGTGCGGAAGTCGTCGGTGAACCGGTCGTGATGGACGACGGCCGGGTCGGTCACGTCGAGTTGCGATTCCTCACGGGCTTGATCTACCTCGCTGAAGAGTTTCCGGAGATGGGGGTGACCGCCCCCGAATCCGATTCCACCTCCGTGAGTCTCATGCTGCCGGTAGTCGATCCCGAGGGGGTCTTGATGCGTGCACGGGACGCAGGCGGCAACGTCGAGCGGTGGATCGCGGAAACTCATGGTCACCGCAACGCGACTCTGATCGACCCGTTCGGGCATCGATGGATGCTGATCGAGCAGCGCGAGATCTGACTACATAGTTCTACGTGCCGGCGAGGCCAGATTGACGACAATCGACTGGCCCGCAAGTTTGGCATGCAGTTCGGGTCGGTCGAACCCTGCCGCAGTCAGGTACTCGCCCAGGAGAGTGAGAAGGTGGTCGGCCTCGGACGTCGGGTCGCCGGCGTTCGAGCCCTCCTGGAGCAGTTCGGTGTGGGCGAGTCGGCCCGCGATGCGAACTGCAGCTTCGCCCATTGCCTTTCGGCGCATCGACGTGCGTGCCAGCGCGTCGAAGTCGATGGACGGTGCGCCGTCCTCAGGCGTCGACGGCGAAGCTGGAGCCGGAGGCGGCGTCGGAGCGGGTCCTGGGTTGGGCATCTCGGGCTCTGTGTGCGATGGCGTGCTGTCGGTTGCCGTGTACGCGGTGTCCGCGCTGTACGTGCTGTCCGTGCTGTGCGCGGTGTCTGTGCTGTACGTGCTGTCTGTGCTGTGCGCGGTGTCTGTGCTGTACGTGCTGTACGACGTCTCGGTGCTGGGGGTGGAACCGTTGCTGTAGGACTCGGCTCCGCTCGGTCTGTCGTCGACGCTGTTCTGCGCGGCCTCGAGGTAGCTTCCCGGGGTCCGGCGCGGTAGCGGGAACGTGAACGTCTCAGAGTGCGTGGACCTGGTCCCACTCGGCGACGAGGTGCCTGTCAGACCACTGCCGTTTCCATTGGTGGAACCATTCGTCGAGATCCCGTTGTCCATCGTTGTCGTCGCTCCTGGTTCCGCAAACAGCCCGCCAGTTTGCTCAGTGGTTGTGAAAGTTACCAGCAACCGTTCGATCAGCGCACAAGTCGGTTGGGCATGGCGCCAGTTCGGTGATCAGTCCGCGGCCGCTACCAGCGGTTCCAGCGTCAGATCCGGGTGCTCCTTCTGGATGTACTGGAGCCGCCACTTGTCACTGACCAGTGCGAGAAGCACACCATCGGAACGGGTGAAGACCTCGACTCCCCGCTGGCGATTCAGTTCGTTCTCTGAGGTGCTGTCGGTGCGCCGAGCGAGGGCATAGCCCAACGGTTCCATTCGGGCCTGCACACCGAACTCCGCCTTCATGCGCGCGGCCACCACCTCGAACTGCATGGGACCGACCGCCGCCATCACCGGCGACGCGTCGCCGCGGATGTCGTTGCGCAGAATCTGGACGACTCCCTCGGAATCGAGTTGGTCCACTGCCCGCCGGAATTGCTTGTACTTTCCGGCGCTCTCGGCCCGCACGATCGAGAAATGTTCGGGCGCGAACGACGGGATCGGCGGGAATTCGACCTTCTTCCCGAAGAACAGTGTGTGTCCCGGGGCCAGAGCGGTCGCGTTGACCAGGCCGACGACGTCACCCGGGTACGCCGACTCGACGGTGGCGCGTTCGCGGCCGAACACCGTGAGCGCGTACTTCGTCGTGAACGGTTTTCCGGTCTGTGCGTGGGTCACGACCATGCCGCGCTCGAACACGCCGGACACGATGCGCATGAACGCGAGACGGTCGCGGTGTGCGGTGTCCATGCCGGCCTGCACCTTGAACACGACGGCGCTGAACGCATCGGTCACCTCTCGCGGATTCCCGGCGAGGTCGTCGCGGGCGTGCGGCGGCGGCGCGATCGAAACCAGGGTGTCGAGAATCTGCCGGACACCGAAGTTGAGCATCGCCGACGCGAAGATGACCGGTGAGGTCTGTCCGGCGAGGAACATTTCCTGATCGTGGTCCTGCCCCGTGGCGGAGAGCAGTTCGCTCTCCTCGGCCGCGGTCTCCCACTCTTCGCCGTCCTTGGCGAGTGCACCCTCGGCGTCCAGGATCTCCTCGGGTGCGATCTTCGCACCTCCGGCGGTGCGGGTGAAGCGGATGTACTCGCTGGGCGCACCATCTTCGCCACGACGCAGCAGCCCCCGGAAATCACCGGCGATGCCGACCGGCCAGTAGAGGGGAGTGGGGGTGAGTCCGATCCGTTCGTGGATCTCGTCGAGCAGTTCCAGTGGCGCACGGCCGGGGCGGTCCCATTTGTTGATCACCGTGATGACAGGGATACCGCGGTGGCGGCACACCTGGAACAGTTTCAGCGTCTGCGGTTCGAGGCCCTTGGCGGCGTCGATCAGCATCACGGCCGCGTCGACGGCCGTGAGGACGCGGTAGGTGTCTTCCGAGAAGTCGGAGTGGCCGGGAGTGTCGACGAGGTTGATCACATGGTCGACCGCTCCGTCGATGCCCTCGTCGTTCTCGGTCGACCGGTAGTTGAACTGCAGGGCCGTGGAGCTCACCGAGATGCCGCGCGCCTTTTCCATCTCCATCCAGTCGGAGACGGTCGACTTGCGTCCGGCCTTACCGTGTACCGCGCCCGCTTCGGAGATGACCTTGGCGTGCAGAGCAAGGGCCTCCGTCAGCGTCGACTTACCGGCGTCGGGGTGGGAGATGACTGCGAACGTGCGGCGACGCCGCGCCTGCTCGGCCAAGCCCTTCGTGGGAGCCGGGCTGCCAGACGATGGCGCGGCAGTTGTCTCGTCGGCGGAAAGGATTTCGGCCGAGTCGGACGGGGTAGTCAACGGGAAGCCTCTCGGAGAAAGTGGTGTGTGTGCGGCCGGCAACGGCGTGAGCGGCCGACGATCGCATACCAGGATACGCGGGGCCGCCTGCGGAATTCCTCGCCCATTCGCAGGCGACACCGTAACGACCTCCTCTGCGGGCCTGAAGAAACGTAGTAGGTCGGCGATGTACCTGAGAAGGAGAGTCCCGTGAGCAGGTTCACCGAGGAAATGTTCGCGACGGCGCAGACCACGACAAAGGGTCTCGTGACGGGGGAACCCGGCACCCCGCGGCGGCAGACGTGGGGAGAGATCCACACGATCGCCCGATCGATGGCAGGAGCATTGGCTGACGCCGGTATCGGTCACGGCGACGCGATCGGTGTTCTGGCCGGAGAGCCGGTGGACATCGCGCCGGCCTGCCAGGCGACGTGGATGCGTGGTGGCGCCGTCACCATGCTGCACCAACCGACACCGCGCACCGACCTCGAGGTGTGGGCGCGCGACACCGAGACGATCATCCACATGATCGGCGCCAAGGCAGTGGTGCTGGGCGCCCCGTTCGAAGCGGCTGCCCCTTTGCTGGAGGAACGCGGTGTTCGCGTCGTCACCATCGACGAACTGCAGGCAGGCTCGCCCGTCGAACCCGTGACGACCGCCGAGACCGACATCGTTCTGCAGCAACTCACCTCGGGATCGACGGGTACACCCAAGGCGGTCCGGATCACCCACGAAAACTTCTACGTGAACGCCTACGCGATGATCGATCGGATCAAGTTCGCCCTCGACGACGACGTCATGGTCAGCTGGTTGCCCCTGTTCCATGACATGGGCATGGTCGGATTCCTCAGCGTCCCGATGCAGGTGGGTGCCGAGGTCGTCAGCGTCACGCCGATGGACTTTCTGCGTAGGCCACTGCTGTGGGCGGAGCTGATGGGCAAGTACCGAGGAACGGTGACAGCGGCACCCAACTTCGCGTACTCACTGTTGGCGCGCAGGCTGCGTCAGGCCGAGGACGGTGCCGTCGATCTGTCGAGTGCTCGGTACATGTGGAACGGCGCCGAGCCGGTCGACCCGGACACCATGGAGGCTCTCGCCGAAGCAGGCGCCCGATTCGGTCTGGACCCGTCCGCTCTCGCCCCCACATACGGGATGGCGGAGACCACCCTCGCCGTGTCCATCCCGGACCCGGCCAAAGGAATGGTCCTCGACCTGGTGGACCCGGACTTCCTCGAAGCCATGCAGCGGGCGGTTCCCACTGGCAAACCGAATGCCCGTCGGCTCGCCACGCTCGGGAAACTCGTGCCCAATCTCGAAGGTCGCGTGGTGGACGCCGACGGGCGAGTGCTGCCGGACCGCGGCGTGGGTGTCCTCCAGGTGCGGGGGAGGGCGGTGACGCCCGCCTACATCACGCTCGACGGGAAGAAGGAGGCGCAGGACGGCGACGGCTGGCTGGACACGGGTGACGTCGGGTACTTCACCGAGGAAGGGCTCGTCGTGGTGTGTGGCCGAGTGAAGGACGTCATCATCATGGGTGGCCGAAACATCTACCCGACCGACATCGAACGTGCGGCCGGTTCCGTTGCAGGTGTCAGGCCGGGTAACGCAGTCGCGATCCGGCTGGGCGCAGGGCAGAAGCGGGAGAGTTTCGGTGTGGCGGTGGAAACCAACAGCTTCGAGAACCCCGAAGAGGTGAAGCGCATCGAACGCGAGGTGGTGCACGCAGTGTTTTCGGAGGTGGGTGCGCGCCCGCGAACCGTGGCGGTGCTCGGGCCCGGGAGTATCCCCAAGACGTCGTCGGGGAAGCTACGCCGAAATTCCTCGTCCGCACTCATCCCCCCTGTGAGTGGGTAACGAGTCTCCGGACTCGCAACTCACGCACGGAGATCAGTGCAGGCGGTTCTGGGCGGCTTCCAGTCCGACCTCCAGGAGCAGCTCCACGGCATCCGCCGCTTCTTCGCAGACGAGCGCCAACTCCTTGCGCTCCACCGACGAGAACGGTTTGAGGACGTACGCGGCGGGATCCATCCGTCCGGGTGGGCGGCCGACACCGACTCGGGTTCGCAGATAGTCCTTCGTGCCGAGGGAACTCGAGATGGAGCGAAGGCCGTTGTGCCCGCCTTCGCCGCCCCCCTTCTTGAGGCGCACCGTGGAGAAATCCAGGTCGAGTTCGTCGTGAACCACCACGATGTTCGACGCATCGATCGAGAAGAACCGTGCCAGCCCGGACACCGGTTTTCCGGACAGATTCATGAACGTACGTGGTTTGGCCAAGATCGTTGGACGTCCGGCGAGGCGGCCCTGAACGATCTCGGCGCCGCTCTTCTTGTGCGCGCTGAACTTGCCGCCGCCCATGCGTCCGGCGAGCACCTTCGCCACCATGAACCCCACGTTGTGCCGGGTCTTCTCGTATTGCGGGCCGGGGTTGCCGAGCCCTACGACCAGGACGGTGTCGTCACTCATCCGAGAGTCCTTTCAGCGTGATGGGAAGGGACGGCGCACAGATTGTCGTACGCGAACGGCGCGTCGTCCCGGAACCAGGGACGACGCGCCGTTCGCGTCGTGGAGAGAGTGGTGTCACGCCTCGGAGGAGGACGCTTCTGCTGCTTCGGCAGGAGCCTCGGCACTCTCGTCGAGAGCCTTGGCGGACGGTGCCTCGGTGACGTTGACGATCAGCAGTTCCGGGTCGGACTGCAGCGATGCGCCCGCGGGAAGCTTGAGGTCCTTGGCCAGGATCTGGCTGCCCATCTCGGCGTTCTCGATGGAAACGACGATCTCTTCCGGAATGTTCAGAGCGTCGGTCTCGATGGAGACGACGGTGGACTCCTGCGACACGAGGGTGCCGGGACCTGCCTCACCGGTCGTGACGACGTGCACGTCGATGATGACCTTCTCGCCCTTCTTGACCACGAGGAGATCGGCGTGCTCGATGTACTTGCGGATGGGGTGAACGACGACCGACTTGGTCAGTGCGATCTGCTCGGTGCCGTCGATGTCGAGGGTGAGGACGGCGTTGGTGCCGTGCGCACGAAGGATGGCGGCGAACTCGAGCGCAGGAACCGTGAGGTGGCGGGGGTCGGTTCCGTGGCCGTACAGGACGGCGGGGACCTGGCCGTCGCGGCGTGCCCGACGTGCGGCACCCTTGCCGAACTCGGTGCGGGTGGCGGCTACGAGATTGTTTGCGTCGGACATGGTGAAACGGCTCCTACAACTCACGGTGAATACTGGCTGGCGTCTTCTCGCCTCGGGCGCGGACAGACGCGCACGGCCAGGAGCACATGCTCACGCAGAAGCCGTGGCCGCGTCGATCACGGTGAGCCAGCTCTTGGAACTTCGCGGTTCACCCTCGCCGAGACAACTCGTTCGACTTTACCGGACGAGCCGCCTCGGTGGTTAATCGGTCCGTGAGTCAGGGAACCTACGCCTCGGGCTCGACTTGGAAAGGCCGGACCTCGACCGGGCCACGACACGCACGGGTCGCTTTGCCGGCCCATTCGAGGGCTGCGTCGAGATCAGGGACTTCGAGGATCCAGAAACCACCGATGTGTTCCTTGGCTTCCGAGAACGGGCCGTCGGTGGTGACGATCGTGTTGTTCTCCTCCTTCACCACCGTCGCGATGTCCGCAGGTTGAAGGCCGTTCGCATAGACCCACACTCCCCTTTCCTGCATCTCCTTGTTCACCGCATCGGTGTCCCTGTACATCTGTTGCATCGCATGCCCGCTGGGAGCAGGTTCGCCCTCGACCATGTGCACGGAAAGCAGGTATTGAGCCATGACGGTTCCTTTCGACGTGGCCGGCCTTCTGGTTACTGCGCTTGCCGACCCTTCATCAGAACTACGAACGGGAGCATGCCCGATCGACAGTTCTCGGGGAGGGAATTTCACGCGGTGAGAACGGTGGTCATCGTGTAGTCCTTTGCCGGGCCTGTGACGTTCCAGCTGACGTTCCAGCGAAGTGGGCGGGAGGCTGGCGGTGAATCCGGTACGACGTCGACACGACCGACATACAGATCCTTGCCGCAGGGATGCTCCACCTGCTGTCCGGGCGACCAGGGGTGGAAGTAGCGGCCGTCCTCGAAGGTGACAATCCAGGCCCCCTCACGCATCACGATCCACAGGGTGCGGAAGACCGGAAGCTCGCGATCACCTGTGACCAAGGTGCCCGTTTCGTGCCATCGGACGGCGGTTTCGCTCTCGGCAGTGAGTTCGGCGTCGCCCGTCACCGTGCTCTGTTCCCCGGACAACCGGTCGTCGATGACACGTGAAAACGTCCACCGCCCCGTCAGGGAAAGGGGATCCACCATGCATCGATCGTCCACGTGACCGATGTTAGGGCAGAGTGATGTCAGGGCAAGAAAGGAGTGGCGATGGCAGTGTGCAAGAAGATTCTGACCGGGCAAGAGACTGCCCGGTTCGGATTCACCGCCACCGACCTCGGCTACCTGGCGCAGACGAATCACGGCTACGCGATCGCAATCTTCGGGGACACGTTCGACGACACGCCCGACCTTGTGTCGGTTCCACAGAATTGGCGCTCGCCAGTGGGACTGCGGCAATCCAACACCGACATCGAGAACGGCATCTGCTGGGACAACGCCATCGGTGGTGACATCGCGCGCCAGATGATCCCGTACCGTCACGCCGGTACGCCACGAGCGGGTCGTCTGCCCGACGGATTCACGAACATTCCGAACGATTTGATCCACCTCCCGGACGGCCGATTCATCATGACCACCGCGGCGGTGAGTTCGTGGGACCCCGCCCTCACCGACGGCAGCTGGTCGACCTTCCACTCACGAATGTGGACCTCGACCGATACCCACGCCGAGAAGTGGGAGCGCACCTGGGACATCGAGGACAACCATGTCGACATGGACTTTCCCAACTCCGGTGAATGGCGCCATTTCCAGAACAACACGATGCTGAAATTGCCGGACGAACCGTGGATCTATATCCATGGAACCGACGAGGGGCGCCGACCCGACGGTGGTATCCATCTGATGCGGGTGCACTGGGAATCGATGTGGAATCGCAGCACCTACGAATTCTGGGGCTGCGACAGCACGGGGGAGTGGGCATGGCGTCGAGGCGGCTGTACGACACCGATGCTGACGCCGACGCTGCCACGCAACGGGATCGGTGAGGTGTCGACGCAATACATCGACGGTCGGGTCGTCATTTCCTACTGTGACGGGCTGCTCGGGGCAGTGACCCGCACGGCGGCGCGGCCGGAAGGGAAGTGGACGGTGCCCCGCATCCAGGTGTCGCCTGCCGAGGCGCCGAGCCCGTACGCGCCCTGTATCCATCCGTTCAGCACAATCGGCCGCGCACAGATGCTGTTGTCGCAGTGGACGAAACACCCGAAGAAGCAGAACCGCACCACATTCTACGGGGTCAAACAGTGGGAAGTGGATATCTCGTGCGACACCCATATCGATACGGCGTCGCTGGCGTCGAACGACCTCGCCGCCGTGTTGGGTGAACACGCCGACTCGGATGTCGACCGCGGCTACATCGACGAGGTGGTGTCGGCTACTCGGTCGGGTTCTTCGCAGCGCTGATCCCAGCGCGCCGACCGTAGAAACTGCCGTCGCCGAGCGATGTGCCGCTCGCGTAGCCGCCCGCGCAGACACCGGAGGTGCACCGGCCGGCAGCGAACAAACCGGGAATCGGCTCACCCGAGACGTGCAGCACTTCGGAGTCGATGGTCGTACGCAGTCCACCGAGGGTGAAGCCCAAGGTCATGCCGCGTAGGTCCAATGCGGCGACGGGGGTTCCGATGGGTTTGACCCACTCCGTCTTCTTCTTCAGCAATGGGTCGGAGCCTTCGGTGGCGTGCTTGTTGTAGACCTCCACCGTCGTCTGCAGCGTCCCCGCGGGCAGCCCCATGTCGGATTCGAGTTCCTCGACGGTTTCCGCCACCCACTTCGGCTGTGGCCGTAGGAACGGTGTTGCCGACGTGCTGGCGGCCCCCTCATCGTAGGCAGCCTCGTCGATGACGAGAAACGCCTGGTTGTCCTGGTGGAACAGCGTCGCCTGCCCGATGCGCCCCGAGTACGTGTCCTCAGCGATGTAGCGCTGACCGCGTCCGTTGACGAGAATCCCGCGCACCATCAACTGGGGGTCGCACAGGAAGGCGACCTCGGTGGCGTCCATGTGTGCGAGATCGGCACCGAGTGCCTGTGCCATACGGACGGCACGGCCGTCGTGTTCCTCGATCGCGGCGCCGGGCCGTCCGATCATCCGTGGCACGTAGGACTCGATCATCTTGTCGTTGTAGGCGAAGCTTCCGGTCGCCAGAACCACCCCGCGACGCGCTTTGATCGTCAACTCTTTTCCGTACTGTTTGGCGATGATTCCGACGACGCGTCCCGATTCGTCCGTGACGAGAGTCTGTACGCGTACGTCGTATTCGGTGCGCACTCCCAGCTTTTCGGCGGTGTCGACGAGCGGCTGCATCAGCATGTAGCCGCCACCCTTCTCACCGGTCCGCTTGTTCTCCATCTGCGGAACGTGGCCGCGCGGTGCGGGGGTGGCTATCTCGTTGAACGGCGCCGCGTTCTCGCCACCCGAGTACATGAGACCGTCGTCGAAGGGGGGTTCCCAGCCGGGCTCTCCCCAGAACGACTGCTTGAACGGGACTCCGCACTCCACCAGCCAGTTGTAGTGCTCGACGCTGCCGTTGCAGTAGTCGGTGATTTTCTCCTCGTCGGCGCCGGGTCCCAGCGCGGCCAACATGAAGGCCTTCATGTTCTCGGGAGAATCTTCGAAGCCGCAGGCAGTCTGCAGCGGAGTGCCGCCACCGAGGTAGACGAACCCACCGGCGAGTGCTGCCGCGCCGCCCCAGCCGCTCGTGCGTTCGAGGACCAGGACGTCTGCACCGGCTCGCGCGGCCTCGATCGCTGCCGTGACCCCGGCGATTCCGTAGCCGGCGACGACGACGTCCGCCTCCTTGTCCCACACCTCGATGTCGGACGCGGGGCGGGGGTGGACCTGGGTGGCGTCGTTCATGGTCGACCTTTCTGGGCGGGGCAGGGTGACCAAAACTATAACGTGTTACAACCCCCTCTGTGAGTGGTTGTGGTGTGGGTGGGGGGGGCAAACACACACAACGGGGGGGGGGGGCGGTCGGGCCCCGCGGCGTCGAGGTCCGAGTACGAGGTGAAGTAATGCGGTGACGCACGCACGACGGAAACCAGGTCGCGGCCGGTCATGTCGAGCAGTGTCGACCCGCGGGGGCTCGCGGTCACGGTGACGTTGCTGTGTGACAGAGCGGTACGCACGCTTCCGGAGTCACACCCGTCGACGGTGAAGGTGACGATCCCGCAACGCTGTTCACCGAGGTCACGAACGGTGACACTGCGAATTCGGGCAAGTTCGTCGCGCAGGTACTGCGCCCGCTCCGACACCTGCTCCTCGGCCGTGGCAACACCCAGTTCGAGCAGATAGTCGACTGCCGAGCCCAGTCCGAGCCGGCCTGCGATGTCGCATTCCCAGAACTCGAAGCGTGATGCGTCCGGGGCCATCGCGAAGTCGGTCGGTGCCGTCCAGTCGGCGCCGTGCAGGTCCAGCGCGCGTGGTTCGAGGGACTCGGCGAGGCCGCTGCGAAGCGCAAGAAAGCCCGTTCCACGCGGCCCGCGCAGCCATTTGCGGCCGGTTGCGGACAGGGCGTCGACGCCGAGTTCGTTCACGTCGATGGCAATCTGCCCGACCGACTGGCACGCGTCGAGCAGGACCAACCCACCCACCCGGTGGACCATGTCGGCAGCCTCGCGCACCGGATTGACCAAGCCGCCGTTCGTGGGCACATGCACCAACGACACAATCCGCACGCGTTCGTCGAGCATCGCCTCCAGTGCGCCCAGGTCGAGTTGTCCGTAGGCGTCGCTCGGAATCACGTCCACCACCGCGCCCACCCGACGTGCGCGTTGGAGCGCCGCGATCGCGTTGCTCGCGTACTCGACTTCCGAAATCAGCACTCGGTCACCGGCTTGCAGCGGAATCGCCTGGAAGAAGTCGTTCCATGCGCGCGTGGCGCTGTCGCAAAGGGCGACGTCCGATTCCGTGCATCCGATCAGGGAACCGATCGACGCCTTCACCGCGGCGAGGTCATCGGCACGTTCGGCCGCGGCGATGTATCCGCCGACCTCGGCTTCGCGACGCAGGTGCGCGATCACGCTGTCCGTCACCGCGGTGGGGGGTAGCGACGACCCCGCACTGTCGAGAAAGACCTTGTCTGTGCACCCGGGGGTGTCGAGTCGGTACCGCTCGAGGTCGAACATGTGGCGTCCTTCCTGACTGCGGCCCCGACCGATGTCACACCCGTTCAGCTCATACGAACCGGTGTGACATCGGTCGGGGGTGAGGGTGATGGGTCCACGGTAACCAGCGACATGCGTGCGTGTATGCGTGCGTCCGGCGGCGCAGCGTTCTATGGTCGGTAATGAAGCTCGGCGTCACCCGGAACGGGAGGTCGAATGGCTACTGCAGTGCAAACGTTCGAGTTCGATTCGTTCGAAGACGACAGTCTTCCGTCACGACCTGCGGCGGAGGCGTACCTCGAAGGTGTCTGCTTCGACGTGCGTCCACCTCAGTTGCTCGGCGCCGAACTGGAGTGGATGTCCGCCCGCAGGTCCGACGGCGAACGACCCGACCTGATGGCCGTCGCCGCCGCGCTCGGTTCGCATTCCCCCAAGACGATCAACCCGTGGTCGCCAGGGGAGCCGCTACCGGCGGGCAGCTTCGTCACCGTCGAACCGGGCGGTCAGGTGGAGTTGTCCAGTGCGCCTCGGCGGTCTGCCCGCGAACTGTGCGACGACCTCGCAGCCGACCACCGCGTGTTGTGCGAGCTGTTGGCGGCACATTCGATCACCCTCCACCCCGTAGCGGCGGACGCGAATCGGCCGGCCGAACGACTCCTGCAGTCGCCGCGGTACTACGCAATGGAATCACGGTTCGGCGGAATCGGCCCGTACGGCAAGCTGATGATGTGCAACACCGCTGCGACGCAAGTGAGTGTCGATGCCGGTGGTGACGCCGATGCCGTCGAGGACCGGTGGACGTTGCTGCACGATATCGGCCCGGCGTTCGTCGCTGCGTTTGCGTGCTCACCGCACTTGTGCGGCGTGCCCGAGGGGGCGTGGGCGTCGCAGCGTATGCGGACATGGCTCGAGCTCGATTCGCCGCGTACCGCTGTCGTCGAACATGCCGGCGATTACACGGCATGGACCTTGGACGTGCCGTTGATGTGTATCCGTACCGGTGATGCGGACTGGACGGCGCCGTCAGGTGCGACGTTCGGTGACTGGATCGACGGTCGTCTGGACGACGAGGTCGGTCGCCTCCCCACGTATGCGGATCTCGACTATCACCTCACCACCCTCTTTCCGCCCGTGCGTGCCACGGGGCACCTCGAGGTGCGTTACGTTGATGCGCAGCCGGGTGATCTGTGGCGGGTTCCGATCGCGGCCTTCGATGCATTGTTGTCGGGTCCGGGCGCGATGTCCGAGGCCCGCGGTGCGGCACGTGCGACCGCCGGACGTTGGCGAGATGCGGCGGAGTTCGGCCTTGCGGATCTTGACTTGCGTTCGGCGGCAACGGCATTGCTCTCCCTGGCTGCGTCGTATTCGCCGGATCCGGAGTTCGTACGGTTGTTGGATACGGCAGCCGAGCGTTGTTGTCGGGGGCAGGCTCCGGAGCCGCCCGGTGAATGACACTCGCGAACGCATTCGCGCGGCGCTGAGTCGGGCCCGCGAGCGCACCGGAGTGCTCACGGACAGCGTGAACGATGCGGAACTCATGGCACAGCACTCACCGTTGATGAGCCCACTCGTCTGGGATCTCGCGCACATCGGCAATCAAGAAGACCTGTGGTTGGTCCGTGGCGTCGGCGGCCGTGCCGCAGTGCGTGGTGATCTCGACGACCTCTACGACGCGTTCCAGAACGCGCGTGCCGATCGACCTGCGCTCCCGTTGCTCGGTCCCGACGAGGCCCGGTCGTACGTACGGACGGTTCGCGAGCACACCTGGGAAGTACTCGACGCCAGTACGTTGAGCGGCAACCCCCTCGAAGAACGGGGGTTCGCCTTCGGAATGATCGCCCAGCACGAGCAGCAGCATGCCGAAACGATGCTGGCCACTCATCAACTACGAATCGGTGACCCTGTTCTGTCCGCACCGCATGCACCCCGTATCGGTGCAACGGTCTTGGACGACGAAGTGGTGATTCCGGGCGGCGCGTTCACGATGGGCACTTCCGGCGAACCGTGGGCGCTCGACAACGAACGCCCCGCGCACAGCGTGAACGTGCCGGCGTTCTCGATCGACACCACTCCGGTCACCAACGAACAGTTCTTGGGCTTCATGGCGGACGGTGGGTACGAGCGGCCCGAGTTCTGGAGCGAACGTGGATGGCAGCACCGACGCGAGGCGGGCCTTGTTGCACCGCAGTTCTGGGAGGACGACGGCTGCGGCACTTGGTGGCGCGACCGGTTCGGGGTCATGGAACCGTTGCACATGCAGGAACCAGTCGTCCACGTCTGTTGTTTCGAGGCGGAGGCATATGCGCGGTGGACGGGAAAGCGGTTGCCCACCGAGGCGGAATGGGAGAAGGCGGCCAGGTGGGATCCGGTATCGGGGCACTCGCGCCGATTCCCTTGGGGCGATGCCGAACCCGATGAGTCGTTGGCCAATCTGGGGCAGCGATTTCTCGGACCCGCTGTCGTCGGTTCGTATCCGACGGGAGCATCACCGTTGGGCGTGCATCAACTGATCGGTGACGTGTGGGAGTGGACATCGTCGCCGTTCGAGCCGTATCCGGGATTCATTTCCTTCCCCTACCGCGAGTACTCCGAGGTGTTCTTCGGAGGCGACTACCGAGTATTGCGTGGCGGCTCGTTCGGAACCGACTCGGTGGCGTGTCGAGGAACCTTCCGGAACTGGGACCACCCGGTGAGACGACAGATCTTTTCCGGATTTCGCTGCGTACGGGACCTAGCGGGAGACGGCCGCTGAAATGTGCCGCCACCTGGGATACATAGGTCCGTCGCGTTCGGTTCACGATGTGCTGACATCCGGTGCTCACTCGTTGTCGCGGCAATCGTGGGCGCCGAACGATATGCGTGGCGGCGGAACCATCAACGCCGACGGATTCGGTGTCGCCTGGTGGGGGCACGGTGGGCAGGGCAGATACCGCTCTGCGCAACCGATGTGGTCCGACCCGGCGGTAACCGAGACGCTACCTGGTATCAGATGCGGGGCTGTTCTCGCCGCCGTGCGGTCGGCCACCGAATCCATGCCGGTCGAGGAAAGCGCGTGTGCGCCGTTCGTCGACGGCCGATGGGCGTTCAGTCACAACGGTGTGGTCAGGGGATGGCCGGATTCGTTCGAGAAGTGGGCGCAGCAATTGCCCGTGCGGGACCTGCTGAGGCTCGAAGCGCCCACCGACTCTGCCGCGCTGTGGCTGATGCTGAGACATCGGCTCCGTGAACAGGATCCGATTCTGGCGATGACGTCACTGTTGCGGGATATCGAGGAGACCGCGCCGGGTTCGAGAGTGAATGTGCTGCTCGGAGACGGACACGAAATGTGGGCGAGCACGTGGGATCACGCATTGTCCGTCCAGGTAGCCGACGACAGGGCAGTGATTGCCTCGGAACCGTACGACGACGATCCGAGCTGGCAGTCCGTCCCGGACCGGCATCTCGTGAACGCGCGCCCGGGCCACCTGATCGTTACCCCGATCTGATCGCAACGATGCAGTGAAATGGAGAACAATGAATGCTCCGACGCTCGATGTGTACCTGAAACCGAACGCCATGGCAGAAGCCCTGCGCGCCGACGTTCGTATCGGGTTTGCAGCACAACCGAAGTGGTTGCCGCCCAAGTGGTTCTACGATTCTCGGGGCAGTGAATTGTTCGAACGGATCACCACGCTGCCCGAGTACTACCCGACGCGGACCGAACGTCGGCTACTGGAGCGGTATTCCAGCGAGATCGCCGAACTGACGCAGACCGAGATCCTCGTCGAACTCGGGTCGGGTTCGTCGGAGAAGACCAAACGCCTGCTGACTGCCGGTGTCGAACACGGGACCTTGCATACGTATGTTCCCCAAGACGTTTCGATCAGTGCACTCGAAGGCGCAACCGAACACATCGCCGAAGTCTTTCCCTCCCTCACCGTCCACGGCGTGGTCAGTGACTTCACAGAGTCGCTGCGTCATCTCCCCGGAGACGGCCGCCGCACTGTCGTCTTTCTCGGGGGCACCTTGGGCAATATGGTGGCCGACGAGCGTGCGGAGTTTCTGTCCGGTATCGCGGACGTGTTGTCGGTGGGGGAGTATCTCGTGCTCGGTGTCGGCCTGGTGACCGACGCGGACGTGCTCGTGCGCGCCTACGACGATTCGGCCGGGGTGACCGCCGAATTCAACAAGAACGTTCTCCGCGTACTCAACGACAGCCTGGGTGCGGACTTTCCGATCGACGAATTCCGGCACGTCGCGCTGTGGGATGCGGCGAACGCCTGGATAGAGATGCGACTCGAGGCGACGCGGGACCTCGAGGTGCAGGTAGCCGATCTCGACATGTCGGTGTCCTTCGCAGCAGGGGAACAAGTGCGTACGGAGATCTCCGCCAAGTTCACGATCGACGGAATCGAGGCGGAACTGGCGAACGCAGGCTTTGCGATGCAACGCAGTTGGGTGGACCCGGATAAGCGATTCGCATTGGTGTCGGCAGTGCTGTCGTAGTGGTTCGTCGTGATACAGCGCAATCGCCGCGCGGGTGCCGAAATATCCCTTATAGTCTCTCGGAGACTGCACCGCTCAGACGATCCTCGGAGAACTGTATGCGTCGTAATCTTGCCGTAGTCGCGTTCGCAACCAGTGTGTTGGTGACATTGCCGTTCGGTCAGGCATGTGCCGACCCGCTTCCTTTCGATACCGGAAGCATCGATACAGGAAGTCTCGAGCAGGACACCGATGACGGTCCACCTGTCGAAGACACGCTCCCGGCGCTCGATGTGGTGCCCGTGCTCGAAGGGCTCGATCATCCGTGGGATGTTGTGCAGGCGCCGGACGGTGCCGTGCTGACGGGGCAACGTTCGGGTGGTTTCGTGGTCAAGCGCCCGGACGGAAGTGCAGGGCCACTTTCCGCCGATCTTTCCGATCTGTACGCCGAGGGCGAGACCGGCCTGATGGGCATCGCATTGGCGAACGATTTCGCGCAGTCGCGGAAATTGTTCACCTGCCAAGGATTCCAAAACGGTGACGTGAATGATATTCGGGTGGTTGAGTGGACGGTCGATCCGGGATGGACGACACTCACGCGTGGGGAGACGGTGATCGAGGGAATCCCGGTCAGTGATACCGGCAGGCATGGCGGATGCCGGATTCTCGTGGCCGACGACGGCACACTGTTCATCGGAACGGGAGACACTGCCTCGCCCACGGTCCCGCAGGATCCGAACTCGCTCGGCGGCAAGACGTTGCACATCAACCCCGATGGGTCGCCCGCCACGGGAAACCCACGCACCGACAGCGCTGTCTACACCCTGGGGCATCGGAATGTGCAGGGCCTCGCGCAGCATCCGGAAACCGGCGGGATTTATGCGATCGAACAGGGCACGAGTCGTGACGACGAGGTGAACCTTCTGGTCGCGGGCGGCAATTACGGTTACAGGCCGGACCGCATTCCGTTCATCTACGACGAGTCGGTTCCGATGACCGATCCAGTTCGGGTTCCCGGTGCGCTGGAGGCTGTGTGGAGTTCGGGCAGCCCGACGTTGGCCACAGCCAGCGGTGCGTTCGTCGACGGTGCGGAATGGGGGCCGTGGGACGGCGCGTTGGTGATCGGTGGGCTCAAGAGTCGGCAGCTCCTGTTCCTGCGTCTGTCGGACGACGGACAGGCAGCGACGGCGCAGACGACTGGCTTGAAGAATCAGTACGGGCGTATTCGGTCGGTTACGCCCACACCTGATGGTTCGGTACTGATCACGACGGACAACGGCGAGACGGACCAGGTGCTGCGCGTATCGCCTCGGCCGTGATGCGCCGGCTGGGTTCAGAACAAGGCAAGTACACGGGCCGGACCACCCGAGCCGCCGGCGTGGGTGGGCGCCCCGACCATCACGGTGGCACCGGACGCAGGGATTCGGGACAGGTTCGCCAAGACTTCGATCCCGTACTTGCCTGCGCCGAGTGCGGCCAGGTGGGCGCCGTAGGTGGTGCTGCGACCGGCGTCGATGCTCAACGTGTCCGAGCCGATCGCCACGATGTCGCGTTCGTTGACGAGGAAGTCGACGGCGTCCGGGTCGAACCCCGGCGTGTGCTGGATGCCCAAGGAGTCCTGGTTGGTGAATGCGCCCGGGGTGGCCACACGGGTATCCCATCCCGAGTTCATGGCGACGATGCAGCGAGCAGGTAGGCGTCCGTGCTGGTTCTCCCAGTCGAGGATGTCGGTTCGGGTGAGCAATGCGTCGTTGTCCGTGGCTGCGCGGGCACTGATGTCGACAACTGCGATCGGTGCGATGAGGTCGGCCGCTGGGATCTGTTCGACGGTGATGCCGTGTTCGGCGGCGTGTGCGGGCGCATCGACGTGGGTGCCGGTGTGCTCTTCCAGTCGGAGTTCGTTGAGGTAGAAGGCGCTACCGCCGAGGGGGCCCAAGGATCCGGTGGAGCCGTTTCCCGCGGTTATGGAGGCCACGGTGCGCATTTCGAACGGACTGGATCCAGGCCACACAGGGAACTGCGGCGTCAGGACGTGCGTGAGATCGACGATCGAACTCGCGTCGGCCGGGGAGGCGGACGCCTTCGCCGCAAGGGTAGGTGCCAGCGCGACGGTGATTGCGGCACCACCGAGGACGCCGAACAGTGAGCGACGGTTGACGCGGCGACCACTGCGTCCGATGCGCTCGTACACGTCGGACATGATCCTGGGCGAGCACACAGCTCCCGCTCCTTCGCTCGATTCTGCCGGTCACACGCTGTTCGCGTGTGCCCCTTCCCACCGCTCCGCCAGCATGTCGCACCTTTTGCCCTGTTTGCGAAGCCATTCGATCCGGGCCGTGCGATCGTGCGTTCCGATCACCGCATCGACGAGAGCGAGAGTGTTCTTGGTGGTGCGCCCACCGGTCAGCAGGTACAGATGTATGGCATCTCGCCGGGCGGGCGGGGCATCCCATGCTTTGATCGCCAGGGACACCCGTGCGGCGCCGCCGGGGCTGGCGACGTGCGACACCAGGCCCAGTGCCAATTCCTCCGGGCACACCGGGTGCAGGGCGATTTCGAGGAGTCGTGGGAAATGGTGCCGTGGCATCGCCGACCGCATGTAGCGTGCACTCTCCGCATCGGCCAACTTCTGGAAGACGTTGTCCGGAAGGGTGGATCGTTGCAGGAGGACCGATGCGGTCCGTTCGTCGGAGGCGACTCCGAGGAGAACTTCCTCCGGGCAGTGCGGATTGCACAATGCCGCGTCCTGAACGGCGCTGTTCGGGTACTCGGTCGCGATCCATCCGATGAGGACCGAGTCGGTCCCGCGCCTGGCTGTGGTCATGGCGGCGCGGTACTCGAGCGTGTGATCGAGGCCGTATCGCACCGTCGGGTGGAGTGGTAGTTGCTCGACGGTGAAGTGCCGACACGTCCCGGTCTTCATTGCTGCGCTGGTGATTCGCTCCGAATGCGCGACGGCCAGTGCGAACTCGGCGCTTATCCAGGTCGATTCGCTCGAAGGCAGGATGCGTTGGAGGACCTGGCCCAAGGTGTTCCGGATTCGTTCGGCACTCCATCGTGCATCGCACACGGTGGTGTCGTAGGTGCCGTCCTTGCTTGCGGATACCTCTATCAGTTCGTCGGAGATCGCGGTTGCGGTGATGTGTGCACCGTGGAGGTCGGTGTGCGCACGGCCGTCCGTGTCCGGACCGTCGAACCCGAGCTTCAAGTACGGGTGCAGCCAAGTGTCGGTCATACGGCAACTCCCATCCGCGCAGCGACGAGGCGCTGTTGTCGGCAATCTCGACTCGGCTTCGGTCGGGACACCAGCCTCGTAGTTGCGACTAATCGCGGCCACCGATTGTGTCGGCGGTCTTGTTCAGGGTGTGGCCGGGACGACCAGGCACCCAGGTGAAGCGTACCGCTCGGTCGGCAGTGCGGGTACGAATCGAAACCGGAAGTGCGGAAACCGATGTCGACAGGTTGGTGCCCTGATCCCGGAAGGTGGATTTGCTCTCGTATCGCTGTGATCGTCATTCTTTCTGGGGATCGAGTTCCGGATGGAATGTCTTCAGGTAGCGGCTGCGTGCGGCCGCATACCTCGACCAGCTTTTGATTGCCAGCTGATAGCTGTGTTGTGGCAGTAGATGAAATACGGCATCGTTGTGCGTTCACATCATGTGACTTGTCTCGAAATTCGACCCCAAGCGCCGCAGAAAAACGTCGGAAGGAATCGCTTGGAGGACGAAATCCCGGGCCGCGGTGCCGACAGCGCTGCGGGGCAGTATCGCCCTGGACGCCTGTCTGGCGAGTTTTTGCAACCGGTGCGTTCGCGTGGTGCGTAGCTGGTCGTAGACCGCCAAGTCCTCGGCGTGGGTGCCGAGGGCAACCGCGTCTTCGAGCGCCTGACACGCCCCCTGTCCCAGATGCGGTGCCATGGCGTGTGCTGCATCGCCGAGCAGCGCGACCTTCCCTCGCACGAAGGACGGCAAGGGCGGAAGGTCTCGAATGTCGTGAAACAGGATCTGCTCCGGATCGGCGGCCGCGATCAGCGGAGGTGCAGGATGCGGCCATTCGACGAAATCCCAGACCGAAGGCTCCACCGGTCCAGATTTCCGGCGGGACGCCGCGAACGCGTACACGCGGCCGTCTCCGAGCGGGACTATTCCGAACTCGGCACCGGGTCCGAGGATTCCCCCGCCGTCGAGAATCTGATCGTTCTCGACTATCCACCTCCACGCGCGAATCCCCGTCGGCCGTGGGCCGGGATACTCGGGAAACACGTTTTCCCTGGTGAAACTGTCGATGCCGTCGGCTCCGACGAGCAAATCGAAATCTTCCGTGCGCTCGCCGCACTGCACCCAACCGGCCTGATCCATGCCGTCGACTGTGACCCCGAGCCGTAGATCCACCGAATCCGGGAGGGCGGCGCGCAGGACGTCGATCAGATCGCCGCGGTGAATCGCAACGAGGTCTCCGTACATGTCGTGGAATCGCTGGCGACTCGTGGACAGCAGCCACTTCCCGGTGTGGTTGCGTAAACCTCCGAATCCGCCCGACACGGCCCTGCTGCGAATCGCGTCACCGATTCCGAGGTGGTCGAGGGCGGTAACTGCATTCGGCCACAGGGTGACCCCGACCCCCACCTCGGTCAGTTCCGGTGCCCGTTCGAAAACAGTCACCGACCAACCTGCCTGGTCGAGTGCGATCGCGGTGGCCAGACCGCCTATGCCGCCCCCGACAATTCCCGCACGCTTCATAACTCCGCCCCCTCCGAGGTCCTGAGATAGCTGTGGACTGCTGAGATTATGGACTGCCGAGATTCTGTGTGATGCACGGGTAGTTCTACTACGTCTCGGTGCCGGATGTTCACCCGAGCCCGGATGCATTCACGGTGAGTCGGACGAAACGGGTACGGTATGACTTTCGATCGACGATCTCGGGGGGATTCATGGTGCACGACGACGTGCGGACCACCACGGCGGCGGGGCGCACGCTGAGCGGCAAGTGGCAATTCAGGTTCGACTTCTTCGACGCGTATGGGATTCCTGGGTGGATGAAGCCCACTCCGGAGTATGCCGCCGCGTTCAGAGCGCTGTCGTTCCGCGACCGTATGAAGATCACGACCAATTTTTGTGCCGTCTTCTTCAACGTCTTCTACCTGCTGTACCTCGGGCTGTGGCGCAAGGCGATCACCGTTTTCGCCGTGGGAGTTGCTCTGGGTGTGGTCAGCGTTGCACTGAACCTCCCCGGA
The DNA here is from genome assembly GCF_055231015.1 of Rhodococcus quanlei. NCBI lineage: Bacteria > Bacillati > Actinomycetota > Actinomycetes > Mycobacteriales > Nocardiaceae > Rhodococcus > Rhodococcus quanlei. The sequence goes on from NZ_JBUYWD010000027.1 coordinate 36,676, forward strand.
GCTCTCGACATGGGCATCAGTGTGGGGTGGTGGATCTTCGTCGGGCAGCGCACCAACATCTACTACTACGAACATGTGGCGAAGGGTCGGCGGACCTGGGGTCTTTGAGACCAGGCTGCGAGGTTGTGAGGGTATATCCATGGATTCCGAAGCACGCGAGAAGTTGCTGCACGCCGACGTGCCCACGGTCGAGAAGGAACTGTCCGGTGCGTTGAACCGTCTGGTGGCGGTCTACCGAGATGCGCAGGCGCGGATGGATCCGGATACACCTGCCTACAAGTGGTGTGACACCAAAGTCGGTGCGGTCCGCGACTACGCGTTGTCCGCGCCGGGCCGACGCGAATGGATCATCGCCACCATCGAGATGGCGGAGCTCGAAGAGAAGCTGGCGCCGTCCCTCGTCGAACAATTGGCGACGACATATGGGTTCGCCGAGGCGGAGCCGGAACCCATACCGGCCGAGCCCGAGCCCGAGGCTCCACAGTCTGCTGAACCCGCTACTCAGGCGCCCACTGCGCCGGCCGGAGCGTCTGCGCCCGATCCGATGGCACGACTGGCCGAGCTGGCAAGACTGGCGGAGGCGGCCAGGGTGGCAAAACTGGCCGAGTCCGGTCAGGAGGTGGAGCAGACGATGGTTATGGAGCGGGTAACTGTTGGCGCCGGGGAGACCGAGCCTGCCCCGCTGACGGAACCGGACGAGCGGGAAGAGTCTGCCGATGAGACGACTCGCGATTCGCTGTTCGTCGTGGTGACGCGTTCGGAGGTCGAGGCGGGCGACACCGAGCGTGTTCTGTCATTGCTGAACGCTCTCACGGACAACCCCGAGATCGCCCGACGCGCACAAGGCACGGTGGACCTGCGATTCGACGGCTACGACGACGAACCCGACGAGCTGTTCGAGATAGATGACATCCGTGACTATGTCGGGAAACTCGATGACGGATTTCCGTACTGGTTGTTCTTCGGGGACACCCGCAAGATGTCTCTGCAGACCATCACGCAGTGTTTCCTGCCGAAGTTCCTCACGATGGACGAGCAGCTCGAGCAGATTCCTCGCGAGCTCAACGAGCTGCTGACCACCCGGTGGATCCCCGCGCTCGACTACATTGCCGAGTTCGCGGGCTTCACGCCCGGTGAGCGGGCGGCTCTTCACGAGACGGCGCTCGTCTACTACACGAAAGTTCCTGCGCAGCTGCAGGCTTGAATCGTTCCTGTCGCTGGTCGGTCCCGGAGTCGCAACTGGATTGCCTTGGTCATCTACTTCGGGTCACCAACCGGGGAAGGATGGCTCCGGTTCGGGAACCTTTTCGGGTGGGATGAGTGGGTCATTGAGGTCTTGTACTTTTGAGGTGCGTTCGGGGTGTCGTGCGAAGAACCAATCTTCGCACTGTTGTTCGGTGTCGAGGCTGACGCCGAATTCGGTTACTTCCCAGCCGGCGAAGGCGTCGTAGTTGGGGGCGCGCCGTGGTTTGCTCGGGGGTGCCGTGGGTGAATCGGTGCTCGTCGGTGAGGGGTTGGTGGGATTTTCTGTGCGGGGTCGCAGCCGGACGGCGAAACTTCGCAAGCTACCGAGTTCGTGGTCGAATCGGTTTCCGGAATCGATCGAGAAGGGTGCGCTGGAAATATCGACGCAGTAGGGGATCAGATTTTCGTTGCCTTTGGGTATGACGTCGAGGATGCGGGCGTGGATTGTTCCGGTGCGGCGCCAGTTGCCTTCGAACCGGCCTTCGGGCTCGTAGAAGTAGTCCGACGTCTGCCACATTTTGGTGCTCCAGCTGTCGACGTAGCCGGGGAAGGATGCTGCGTTGCCGACAGATTGACTCAAACGGTAGGCCTCTTCGACGGCTCTGGCGACTGATGCAGGCGGGGCGAGCAGGTTGATTCCGGGTGGTGCTTCCCATTGGTACGTGTAGTTGCCTGCGGCGTCTGTGGGGAACCGGTAGCCGGCCGGTGCCACCTGGGTGGGTTCGGGCGTGGGCGCCGGTTCGGTGGGTGGTTCGGATGCGCAGCCTGCGAAGGTCAGCACGAGGACGGCGGCAAGTGACGCCGACAGTGTGCGTGGGGATTTCACGGTTCGTGGCCGGTCAGAGTTCTGTGTGTTGGTGGTGTGCCTCATGCGCCGTTGCGGTGTTCCCATCCGGGGAACGGGGGTTGTGGTTCGGGGACCTTCCCAGGTGGGATGAGTCGGTCGAGGTCTACAACTGTCGAGGTGCGTTCGGGGTGTCGTGCGAAGAACCAGTCTTTGCACGCTTGTTCGTCGCGTCCTTTAACGCCGAAGTCTGTTACCTCCCAGCCGGCGAAGGCGTCGTAGTTGGGGGCGCGCCGGGGCTCCTGTAGAGGTGTCGTGGGAATCGGGTTGGTGGGCTTGTCCGTGCGCGGCGACAGGCGGACCGCAAGGCTCACCAGCTGCACGCGTTCGTAACCGAACCGATCACCGGCGTCGATCGAAAATGGAGCACCGGAAATATCGGCACAGTAGGGGATCAGGATCTCGTCGCCTTCGGGTATGACGTCGAGGATGCGGGCGTGAACTGTTCCGGTGCGGCGCCAGTTGCCCTCGAACCGGCCTCCGGGTTCATAGAAGAGGTGCGATCTTTCCAGCAGTTGCGGGGTCCAGCTGTCCACGTAGCCGGGGAAGGATGCGGCGTTGCCGACGGATTGGCTCAGTCGGTAGGCCTCTTCGACTGCTCGGGTCACCGATGCGGGTGGGGCGAGCAGGTTGATGCCGGGTGCTGCTTCCCATTGGTACGTGTAGTCGCCTGCTGCGTCCGTGGGGAACCGATAGTCGGCTGGAGTCGCCGGGGTCGACTCCTGTGTGGGAATGCGTTCGGTGGCTTCAGGTTCTGGTTCGGATGCACAGCTGGCCGACACCAGAACGAGGACGGCGGCAACGAATACGGAACGAAGCCCATGCCTAATGCGCGTCATCGATCGCCCTCACCATGAATCAGATCCTCGTACGTTTCCGAGGAGTTCACTTCGAAATGCGGTACCCCAGGATCTCCGCTACCGTTCATACCGGCACTAACTTGGCTGTCATTACCTAACCATGTCGTAGCCTTGCTGTTCGAGCAGTTCGTAAACGTCGGTTCTGGTCATGCCCATATCCAGGTCACCCGCCACGTTGCGCTCGTTGATCTCGGAGAATGACATCACGCGCGGTACGCCGTCGGCAGTGCGGGTCGTAACACTATCGGGGAGTTGATCGGCCGTGATTCCCGATTCCGTTGCGATGAGGAGATATTGACGGAGGAGTGTGCCGTCTTCCGTGGACGACGCCTGTGGTCTGTCCACGTAGGTGCCGTCCGGTACGGCGTCCGCCTCGCCGTATCCGAAGAGGTGAGTAGTGGCGTCGGCGAGCGTGCCTGCAAACTTGCCGACCCCGGGCACCAGTCCTGCGGCATCCTTGCCCAAGTTGACGTAGCTGGCGCGCTCGGCCTTCTCGATCGCGGCCGATTCGTCTTCGAACGTTTGCGCGCTCATTTGTGCCGTCTCGAAACCAGATACGAGGTTCGCCTGCAAGCGACCATTGGTTTCCGCCAGTGATACATACGTATTGTCGTCGGGTCCCAGCTGTCCGACGGCGATGGCATTCTGATCCTGCTGCATGTGGACTGCGGCGGCCAGTTGTCCGGCGGCCGTCTCGTCGGTGGAGACGAGTCCCATGTATCGAATGGCGTCTCCCTGGGAGATCGGCACGATTCCGTGGTTGCCGGAGGTGACGTGCGGCATCCCGCCGAGGTCGTTCAAGTATGGGGTGGCAGCCCGCACCAACTGTTGCGCAACTTCGGGGTTTCGTTCACCCAATGACTGGCCATCGTGACTCAACAGATCGGCGAAATTGTTTTTACCGGAGCCTGTTTCGGTTTCGGTGGTGATCTCGACCAGATCCCGGAATCCACTCGCGGCTCGCTCACGGACGGCAGGGTCGTCACTGGTGGCATCGTCGGAGACGAACTCGAACAGATGGTTCACGGCCGGGCCACCGTCGGAGTCAGGCCAGTCGCGGTTGAGTAGCGTCATCATTGCGTGATCGCGGTTGTAGTCGGCGCCGAGTACCTCCGGACCGCCTTCACCGGACAAGATCGCCGCCGAAGCCTCGGTGTTGCGCGCTCCCACGTTCAAGAGGTCGTCGACGACTCCGTTGGTCTTGTCGGCGTCGAGCACGTGGATCAGCCCGTCGTGCTGCTGCAGATCAGCGACGTGCGCGGCTTGGCGGTCGAGCTCGGTCGCGAGGTACGTGCCCGGCTCGTAGGCCGGGTCGCTATCGCTCAAAAGACCACTGAACTCGGAGAGGTCGTTGAAGAAGTCGGCCTTCTCCGGTAGTTGCCCACCGATGTCCCGGCCCGGGTCGGTGTCCGGGTATGCGTCGGCATTCGCATCGGGGAGGATGTCCGGTGAACCCACCCGCGTCGATACCAGCTCCTTGATGTCCTGTGGTAGCTGCTCGTAACCACCGGGGGAGAGCAGGTTGCCGTTCTCGTCGACGCCTGTTCCGATCGATTCGTTCGACAACATGAGCACGGAGTTACCCAATGCCTGTGCGTGCGCATCACCTTCGGGTGTTCCTTGGGCGAGGAACTGCTCTCGCAGGTCGAGGAGACCGTCCTTTCCGGCTCCGTTCACCAACTCTCGCACATAATCCTGGGTGGACTGCGGTAGGTCCGTGACCACGCCGCCGTTGGCGAGGGTTTCGAGTTGGGCGCTGGTCAAGTTGGCGGCAATGAGGTCGTTGCCGATCTCGGTGAGGACCTCCTTCGGGATGGTGCCGCCGTCAGTCACGGCCTCGACCTTCTCGCCCAGCGAGCGGCCCTCCGCACCGGAGAGACCTTCGCCATCGCCCGCGTTCTTCGCGAGATCCTCCAACACTGCGTTCATCGCAGTTGCCAGCTTGGCGTCCGCCGCACGGAGGTCCGTAACGGCTTCCGTGAGGCGCGGACCCAAATATTGCGCATCGTCTTTCTGCTTCTCGAGCGCTTCCGCGGTAGGCGTGGGCAGTGCGACGAGCTGAAAGTCGTCCGAAACCTCGAAAGCATGGTTCTCGACCTCGGTGATGACGCCTCTCAGGAAATCGGCGGCACCGATGAATGCGCGCGCGTTGTCGGAGAAGGCGTCGGAAACGGTCTCGATCGACTTTCTGATACTCCCGATTTCTCGGCACTCGGCCTCCGTTCGGCCCAGCGCCGCGTCATAGGCGATCCCGGACCAGCCCGGTGACATGTCCTGCACACCATGAAGAACTCGTTCGCCGAGGTCCTTGACGGATCTCGCAAGCGTCTCCACGTCGTCACCGACGTCGTTGAGGTCCTGCACGGACCAACGGAGAAACTGCTCCTTCGACAAAATCACAGCAGATCGCCCATCTTGTCGACGCCGGTGGCGAACGTGCCGTCGGTGACTTGGTAGTTCTCTTTCGTTCCCTTTGCGAGGGTCGCCATCTCTTCCAGGCGGCCCGCCGCACTGCGCAGCGCACCGGTGATGGCCGTGGCGACATCGGAACACGCTCCCGCGGTGTCAGAGCCAGGCACGGCGAGCGCCGCATCGTTGAGCGCGGTCTCGGAGCGTATCGCTTCCAAATCCGTTGCCGCGCGGTGGTCAGCTTGCGGGCAAGTGATTCCAGGTCCTCGGGATGAACGGCAAGCACACCCTGTGCGGTGACGGGCGCGGCGGGCTGAGCCGACGTCAGTTTCCTGCAGCGATGCGCGCCTTCTCGAGTGCGGCTAGGGTACGCAGCACCGTGGCCTTCTGCTTGTCCAGGTCGCTCAGGCGGGCGCGTGCGGCCAGGCCGGCCGGTTCGCCGATCTTGGACACCTCGGCATCGATACTCGCGAGTTGATCGAGGAGTCCGGTCACGCGTGCCTCGAGCACGTTCACATCGACTCCAGCAGTGGGAGCAGGCGGCGCGGGCCGGCTCTGCTTCCGAGGAGCAGCGGCGCGTGTCGACGTGGCCCTTCCGGTGTCCGACGACGAAGGCGCTGGACTGGTGGACTCTGCCACCACGGATGCGGCGCGGGGGCGCAATGCTTTACGGACGGCGGCCGGGTCGGGCAGTTCGCTCAACCGGGTCTCGTTGAGGGCGCGGCGGGCGTCTCGGGCGCCGAGTCGGTGCTCGTACTCTTCGTCGTCGTCCGCTTGGAGAGTTCCGCCGATCGGCCGCAGTCCGTACATGCCGACGAACTTGCGTGCTTCCTCGATGATCGACTCCTGCTCGCGGCAGGCTCCGCACCGTGGTTCGTTGCGGTACATCTCGACCGACGAGTCGTCACCGCACCACACGCAGGCCCCTGGCGCCCACCTCCGAACGTTACGAATTGCGTGGATATCAGTGCCCGGAGAAAGTGTTTGCGCGTCGATCACGACGAGCCACAGTAGGGGACTGGGCGCTCTCGAACCACATCCGTGAAATTGTGACCTGGGGTTCTTCGGGGGTACGTGACCAAGATCATGGTCGGGGTGTCGGTGTGATTGCAAAAGTCATGCGGCACACACGGTTCCGGTCAGCGGGTTTGGATACGACAGTGCGCCTTCCGATGGCGAAAGCCACCGAAAGGCGCACAGCGGTCGTATGGGTCAGGCGTGCCCGTTGAACAGCGAGGTGACCGATCCGTTCTCGAAGACTTCCTTGATCGTCTGAGCCAGGAGCGGAGCGATGGACAGCACCGTCAGGGTCGGGAACTTCTTTGCCTCGTCGATCGGCAGCGTGTTGGTTACGATGACCTCGCGGGCACCGCAGTTCGCGAGGCGCTCGGCGGCCGGGTCGGACAGAACACCGTGCGTTGCGGCGATGACGACGTCGCCTGCACCGGCCTCCTTCAGGATCTTGACGGCGCCGGCGATGGTGCCGCCGGTGTCGATCATGTCGTCGATCAGGATGCAAGTGCGGCCCTCGACATCGCCGACGACGCGGTTGGACTTGACTTGGTTGGGCACCAGCGGGTCACGGGTCTTGTGGACGAATGCCAGCGGTGCACCGCCCAGGGTGTCGGCCCACTTCTCGGCGACACGCACGCGACCCGAGTCGGGGGAGACGACGGCGATGTTGTCCGTGCTGTAGTTGGCGCGGATGTAATCGGCGAGCTGCCCCTGCGCGTGCATGTGGTCGACGGGGCCGTCGAAGAAGCCCTGGATCTGGTCGGTGTGCAGATCGACCGTGATGATGCGGTCGGCACCCGCCGTCTTCAGCAGGTCGGCGATGAGGCGAGCGGAGATCGGCTCGCGTCCGCGATGCTTCTTGTCCTGACGGGCGTACGGGTAGAACGGCAGGATGGCCGTGATGCGCTTGGCGGATCCACGCTTGAGGGCGTCGATCATGACGAGCTGCTCCATCACCCACGTGTTGAGCGGTGCCGGGTGGCTCTGCAGAACGAATGCGTCCGAGCCGCGCACCGACTCCTCGAAGCGAACGAAGATCTCACCGTTCGCGAAATCACGGGCGGTCTGCGGCGTAACCCGAATGTCGAGTTCCTTCGCGACTTGCTCGGCCAGTTCCGGATGTGCGCGACCCGAGAAGAGCATGAGGTTCTTCTGATTGTCGATCCAATTCGAGGTCACTGCTCGTTGCCATCCTTTTGTTCTGCTGCTGCATTCTGTCTGCCTGCTTCCGAGGCTGCCTCGGCCGCGGGTGTACCTGGGCGGTTTCTCTCCACCCAACCTTCGATGTTGCGCTGCTTGCCGCCGGAGACTGCAAGCGCCCCAGGCGGTACGTCGTCGCGCAACACCGTGCCGGCTCCGGTGTAAGCACCGTCACCGACCTGCACCGGGGCGACGAACATGGTGTCCGACCCGGTCCTCACGTGCGACCCCACCACAGTACGGGTCTTGTTCACGCCGTCGTAGTTGACGAACACACTCGACGCGCCGATATTGCTGTACTCGCCGATTGTGGCATCACCGACGTAGGTGAGATGGGGAACTTTGGAATGCGCACCGATCTCCGCATTCTTGGTTTCCACGAACGCGCCGAGTTTGCCCGACGCGCCGAGCACTGTGCCGGGGCGCAGGTAGGTGAAGGGGCCGACCGTGGCAGACGGGCCGATGACCGCGTCGCTGCCGTGAACGCGGACGACGCTGGCCTGCTCGCCGACCGTGACGTTCCGCAGCGTCGTATCGGGGCCGATGACGGCGTCTTCCCCGATCGTGGTGGCGCCGTGCAGGTGCACGCCCGGGTGCAGGGTGACGTCGCGCGAGAGAGCCACGTCGACGTCGACCCAGGTGTTGGCAGGATCGACGACCGTGACGCCGGCGCGCATCCATTTTTCGAGGAGGCGGCGGTTGAACTCACCGGCGAGAACCGACAACTGCACACGGTCGTTGGCGCCCGCGACCAGCAATGCGTCGTCGAGCATCCGGGCTCGCACGGTTTTTCCTGCGCGGCGCGCGATGGCGATGACGTCGGTCAGGTACAGCTCGCCTTGAGCATTGTCGGAGCTCAGTTCCGACAACGCCGAGCGCAACGTGACGGCATCGAAGGCGTACACACCCGAGTTGACCTCGGTGATCGCTTTCTGTGATTCGGTGGCGTCGGCTTCCTCGGCGATGGCATTGACCTCGCCGTCGGTGGTCCGCAAGATCCGCCCGTAGCCCTTGGGATCGGGCGCAGTGGAGGTCAGGACCGTGACGCCGGCCGCAGGTGCCTCGTTGTGGGTGGACAGCAGCGCCGACAGTGTCTCGCCGTCGAGTAGGGGGACGTCGGCGGCGGTGACCAGCACCGTCCCGTCGAAGTCGTCAGGAAGTGCGGACAGGCCGCAACCGACCGCGTGCCCGGTTCCGTTCTGTTCGGCCTGGACCGCTGTGGCGACATCGCGTGCGGACTGGGCGGCGAACCGTTCGACGGCTCCGGTGACGAGTTCACGATCGTGGCCGACCACAGCGACCAGATGTGTTGGGTCGAGGGCAGCGGCGGCGTGCAACGAGTGCGACAGCATGGTGCGGCCGGCAAGGGTGTGCAGAACCTTGGGGGTTTTCGACCGCATACGAGTTCCGGCGCCTGCGGCTAGGACGACCACGGCGGTCTGCACTGGCATGGAGCTCCCTCTGGGTCGTTCAGCTTGCTCGGGTCGCACATCCGGCTCTGATGGAGAACCCGCTCCGCCGCCAGGATTCGAACCTGAACTATCTGAACCAAAATCAGAGGTGCTGCCTTTACACCACGGCGGATTACCGCTCGAACGGGTGAGACACCCATCCGCGCGTGAGAATCCTCGCACGAACACCCGTCGTAGGTCGAACCGCTCTGCAAATATGCGGTGTAGCTACGGATAGGGTGAGGATTACCAGGGGGGATACCCGGTCGATTTGGAAGGAACGGTGTCAGCAGTGTCTCGAGCAGCCCGGCAGGACGAGACCGCGCATCGGACGGTGCGGACCCGGATGACGGGAACGCAGCGTCGCCGGCAACTCATCGAAATCGGCCGATCCCTGTTCGCGGAACGTGGCTACGAGGCCGCGTCGATCGAAGAGATCGCCCAACGGGCAAACGTGTCGAAGCCGGTCGTCTACGAGCACTTCGGGGGCAAGGAAGGTCTCTATGCGGTGGTGGTCGATCGGGAGATGTCCAGGCTGCACGAGATGGTGATGTCCTCGCTGGCCGAGGGCCGATCCAGAGTTCGTCTGGAGCGAGTGGCCCTCGCACTCCTGACCTATGTGGAGCAACACACGGACGGGTTTCGGATTCTGGTCCGAGACTCACCGGTGGCCGCGTCGGAGGGGACGTACTCGAGTCTTCTGAACGAAGCGATCAATCAGGTTTCCCATCTGTTGGCCAACGATTTCTCGCGCCGGGGATTCGACCCCGAACTCGCAACCATGTATGCGCAGGCGTTGGTCGGGATGGTGTCGACCACTGCGACGTGGTGGCTGGACGTCCGTACACCGCCGAAAGAGGTGGTGGCTGCGCATCTGGTCAATCTGTCCTGGCACGGACTCACCAACCTCGAGGCGGAACCGGAATTGCGGGACGCATCCGACTGAACAGTCTTCGTTGCCCGGATTCCGGTAACGCCAGGGGCACCACGAGGCGATAACTCCCCGAACGCTGTGTCAGACATGCTCACGGGGGAGAGACTGTGACGGACTTCGATGGTCAGTCGGTCGGGTCGGCGACCCGAATGCCCGAGGTGCTCCGGGCGGTGGACGGTGTAGCGGCGATCGCGGACCGCTGGGCAGGGGAGGTGGACGCGCACTCGCGGTTTCCGCACGAGGCCGTTGCGGCGATGCGCGACCGGCAGTTGATGACCTGCGGGCTTCCCCGATTCAGGGGAGGGTACGGCTTGTCGCTGAAGGAGATCGCGGCCACGGTTCGAATACTCAGCAGTCGGTGTGCGGCTACAGGCATGATATTCGCGATCCACCAAACCCTCGCCTTGACGCTGGTTCGGCATTCCGAGGGGCCGGAGCTCGAAGCGTTTCTGGGCGAAATGCTCGAGAACCAGTATCTGCTGGCGGCCGCGACAACCGAATCCGCGAACGGCGGCGGCGTGATCGACGCGCAGTCGGGTTTCGTCGGCCTCACCAAGCACGCACGCATGATCGCCTACGCGGAATATTGCGACGCGATCCTCGCCACGGCGACACCGTCGTGGGACGCCTCGCCCGCCTCGCAGGTACTCGCGGTGTGCAGGCGTTCGAACCTCACCCTCGAACGTACCGAGTCCTGGGAGGTCATGGGCTTACGCGGAGTCCACAGCCCGAGTTACGTGGTGCGGGCGACCACGGTGCCGAAGCTGATTCTTCGTGAGCCCTACCCGTCGATCTTCGTCGAGACCGTCCGCCCGATCGCCTTCGTTCTGTGGGCGGCGGTATGTCTGGGGATCGCGGACGCCGCGGTCGAGAAGGCGTTGCGCTACGTGGCCGACGAGGGTTCCCTGATGCGACCGCCGCAGAGTGAAAGTCGGTTGCGTCTGCCTGGTGTGTTGACGCAGCGGGATATGCTCGCGAGCATCGTGGACCGCGCGGCCGATTCGTGGGATACCACCGAGCTCGAGACGCTGGCTTCGCAGTTGGCGGTCGATATCGTCGCGTCCGCTTTGACCGTCTGTGGGATGGACGGCTACCGCAGGACCGGCGCGTACACGATCGAACGGCATCTACGGGACGCTCACGGTGCCGCGCTCTTGCTGAACAGCTACCGGGCTGTCGCCGATTCGGTGTAGGGGTCCGGGCGCAGTTCCGCCGCAGCGGTCGCGGACTGCCCGGATCGACTACTCTGGTTCAGTCCGCAACCGGCCGCCGCGGCGCGGCCCGAGCTGTTCGCCGGCAGTTCGTCATCACTGCTCAGGAGTGCTTCGTTGTCTTCATCGCCCGCAACCTCGTCGCTGTCGGCCGATACCCGCCTGTCCGGTCCGGTGCCACTGTCCTCTCTGGCGTCGGCCGCGTTGAGCGATGCCGTGTTGGGTGAAGTCACGAAGCGGGTCGGTGCCGCCGAACTGGATGTCGTCGCTCCCGGTGCGGCACGCCCGTTCGTGGCAGCCGCGTTGGCCGAACACACCCAGCTGCTGCTGGTCACCGCCACCGGCCGCGAAGCCGACGATCTCACCGCCGAACTCCGCGAGATGATCGGCGCCGGCGTCGCCCAGTTCCCTTCGTGGGAGACCCTGCCGCACGAGAGGTTGTCGCCCAGCGCCGACACGGTCGGCCGCCGGCTCGAGGTGTTGCGCAGGCTGGCACGGCCGGACGACACCCTCTACGGTGCGCCGTTGCGGGTCGTCGTGACCACCGTCCGCTCCCTGGTGCAACCGATGGCCCCCGGTCTCGGGGAGATCGAGCCGGTGGTTCTGCGCGCGGGTGTCGAGATCGACTTCGACGGCCTGGTCCAGAGGTTGGTCGAAATGGCGTACACCCGCGTCGACATGGTCGGAGGGCGTGGTGAATTCGCGGTGCGTGGCGGCATTCTCGATCTGTTTCCCCCGACCGCCGATCACCCGGTGCGTGTCGAGTTCTGGGGTGACGAGGTGACCGAGCTGCGGTCGTTCTCCGTTGCCGATCAGCGGTCGTTGCCCGAACTCGAGACCGCCGCGGTGATCGCCCCGCCGTGCCGCGAGTTGTTGTTGACGCAGGACGTGCGTGATCGCGCCGCCCAGTTGGCGCTCGACAATCCCGCCGATGCCGCGCTGGTGGAGATGCTCGACAAGATGTCCGGCGGTATCCCGGTGGAGGGCATGGAGGCACTGTTGCCGGTGCTGCGTCCGGGTCAACTGCAGTTGCTCACCGATGTGCTGCCGGACGGATCCCACGTGCTGTTGTGTGATCCCGAGAAGATCCGCACGCGCGCAACGGACTTGGTGCGGACCGGTCAAGAATTCCTCGAGGCGTCGTGGACAGCGGCTTCGATCGGCGGCGCAGCGCCCCTGGACACCTCGATCCTGAAGGGTGACGACATCGACCTGGGTGCCTCCGCGTACCGGTCGCTGCGCCAGGTGCGTGAGTCCGCCGAGGCGTCCGGCCGCCCGTGGTGGACCATCAGCCCCCTGTCGTCGGGGAGCGGCGACGAACTCGAGCTTGCCGTACAGGCAGCGCCGCAGATCCGCGGTTCCGACGAACTGCTGTCGGAGCTGTTCGTCACCTTGCGCGCGCATGTCACGTCCGGGGGGCGCGCGGCGGTGGTGGTTGCGGGTTCCGGTACGGCCCAGCGCATCCTCGAGAGGCTGAAAGAGGCCGAGGTGCCTGCTGCTCTGTTGCCCGACGGAACGCCTCTCGGCCGGGGGCAGGTCGGTGTGCTGTGCGGATCGTTGCACGACGGAATCGTGTTGTCGGGTGACGAGTCGACCCCCGGACTCGTGGTGGTCACCGAGACCGATCTCACCGGCAACCGGGTGGCTGCGGTCGGCGACGGGAAGCGGCTGCCGGCCAAGCGCCGTAACCAGGTCGATCCGCTGGCTTTGTCCGCCGGTGACATGGTGGTGCACGACCAGCACGGCATCGGACGTTTCGTCGAGATGGTCGAGCGCACCATCGGCGGGGCCCGTCGTGAGTATCTGGTGATCGAATACGCGGCCAGCAAGCGCGGCCATCCTGGTGACCGCCTGTTCGTTCCGATGGAATCGCTCGACCAGTTGTCTCGCTACGTCGGCGGTGAACTGCCCGCGCTCAGCAAGCTCGGTGGATCGGACTGGACCAACACCAAACGCAAGGCACGCAAGGCGGTTCGGGAGATCGCCGGAGAACTGGTCCAGTTGTACGCGGCACGTCAGGCCGCACCCGGCCACGCGTTCGGGCCGGACAGTCCGTGGCAGAAGGAAATGGAGGACGCGTTCGCGTTCACCGAGACGCAGGATCAGCTGACAGTGATCTCCGAGGTCAAGTCGGATATGGAGAAGGCGGTCCCGATGGACCGCGTCGTGATCGGTGACGTCGGCTACGGCAAGACCGAGATCGCCGTGCGGGCCGCTTTCAAGGCCGTACAGGACGGCAAGCAGGTTGCTGTTCTGGTACCCACCACACTGCTCGCGCAGCAGCATCTGCAGACGTTCACCGAGCGGATGGCGTCGTTCCCGGTCAAGGTTCGGGGGCTGTCTCGATTCACCGACCCGGGAGAGTCCAAGGAGATCGTGGCCGCGATGGCGGACGGCGACGTCGACATTCTCGTGGGCACCCACCGGCTGCTGCAAACCGGTGTGCGCTGGAAGGATCTCGGCCTCGTGATCGTGGACGAGGAGCAGCGTTTCGGTGTGGAACACAAGGAACACATCAAGGCGTTGCGCACCCACGTCGACGTGCTCACCATGTCGGCCACTCCGATTCCGCGAACCCTCGAGATGAGCATGGCCGGTATCCGTGAGATGTCCACCATCCTCACGCCGCCGGAGGAGCGGCACCCGATCCTCACCTACGTGGGTGCGTACGCCGACAAGCAGGTCGCCGCCGCCATTCGGCGTGAACTTCTGCGTGACGGTCAGGTCTTCTATGTGCACAACCGGGTCAGCTCCATCGACAAGGCCGCCAAGAAGCTCCGTGAACTCGTCCCCGAAGCCCGGGTCGTCGTCGCGCACGGGCAGATGAACGAGGAGCGTCTCGAGAAGACGGTGCAGGGGTTCTGGGAACGCGAGTTCGATGTTCTGGTGTGCACCACCATCATCGAGACCGGTCTCGATATCTCGAACGCCAACACCTTGATCGTCGAACGCGCGGACTCGCTGGGCCTGTCGCAGTTGCACCAGTTGCGTGGCCGCGTCGGACGTAGCCGTGATCGCGGTTACGCCTACTTCCTGTATCCACCGGAGAAACCGCTCACCGAAACCGCCTACGACCGGTTGGCGACGATCTCGCAGAACTCCGACCTCGGTGCCGGTATGGCGGTGGCGATGAAGGACCTCGAAATTCGTGGTGCCGGCAACGTGCTGGGCGCCGAACAGTCCGGCCACGTGGCCGGGGTCGGTTTCGACCTGTACGTCCGCCTGGTCGGTGAGGCGGTGGAAGCGTTCCGTGCGGCCGCGGACGGTCGTCCGATCACGACGGACGATGCCCCCAAGGAAGTGCGGATCGACCTGCCGGTCGACGCCCATATTCCCCCCGATTACGTGACGAGTGATCGTCTGCGACTCGAGGGATATCGCAAGCTGGCCGCGGCCACCGATCACGACGGCATCAAAGCCGTGGTCGACGAACTGGTCGACCGGTACGGACCGTTGCCGGAGGAGGTGCGTCGCCTGGTATCGGTCGCGAAACTGCGCCTGCTCGCCCGCGAGTACGGGCTCGAGGAAATTGCGGTGGTGGGTACGCAGATCAAGATCTCGCCGATGCAGTTGCCGGACTCGAAGCAGATGCGTCTCAAACGCGTCTATTCGAGTGCGCAGTACCGCGCCACCACCGGCATGGTGCAGTTGCCGCTTCCGCGGGCCGGTGCCGGTGGCATCGGTGCGGACCGGGTCCGCGATGTCGAGCTTCTCCAGTACATCGCCAATCTGATCCTCGCCATGGACGGACGTGCCGCCGACGCCGTCGTGATGGAGGCATGAACACGTGACCGTGGTACTTCTCGACCCACGCCGGCCCACGATGGTTCCGTTGGAGGCGGTGGCGTTACTGGGTTCAGGAGTGCAGTTCACGGCGGAAGTGCCGGAGTCCACTCGCATGCTGCTCATCGAATCCGAGCAGTCGGACGTATTGGTATCGACGGACCGCGACCACCGAACCGTCCGTGATCGCATGGCGGCGGGGGACACAGTCATCGCGGCGCCGAGCGTGCCGGGCGACGAACTGTCCGAAGCCGTCGAGGTGATGGACCGGCTGTGGAGTTACGGCGGCTGGGAAGTGACGCAGACCCACAAGAGCCTCGCGCACTATTTGGTCGAGGAGACGTACGAGGTCGTCGACGCCATCGAGGCCGGAGATTCCGGGTCGTTGCGCGAAGAACTGGGGGACCTGCTGCTGCAGGTGCTGTTTCACTCGCGTATCGCAGCTGCGGCGGATCGGTTCGACGTCGACGATGTTGCGGCAACCTTGGTGGCGAAATTGGTGCACCGCAGTCCACACCTGGCGCAGGACGTGGTGGGGCCCATCGACATCGCCGAGCAGGAACGGGCCTGGGAGATCCGTAAGGCTGCGGAGAAAGCCCGAGCGTCGAGTATGGACGGCATCGCACTGAGTCAACCGGCGGTATCTCTGGCGCGGAAGGTCATTCAACGAGCAAACGTTCCCGTCGACGAGGTTCCGTCGCGGATCGCCGAGGGGATCGACCGCGTCACCGAGGCAGGAGATCGTTTGCGTGCCGACATCGCCCGATACATGGCCGACATTCGCGCCGCGGAGGGACGCGCCCGCGAGGACACGACTGGCGAGTAGCCCGCTTAGGTCAGGTCGGGAACGGCGGTGTTCACCCGAAGGGCAGTGTCACTCCCCGCTCGTGTGCCGGTCGGGTGCCGAAGATGCGGCGTTCGGATTCGAGGATGGGGATGTCGTTGATGCTCGATTCGCGGCGATTCATCAGGCCCTCCTCGGTGAACTCCCACAACTCGTTGCCGTAGCTGCGCCACCATTGTTCGCTCCCGTCGCGACATTCGTACTGGTAGCGAACCGCAATCCGGTTACCGCGAAAAGCCCACAACTCTTTGCGTAGAGCGTAATCGCGCTCACGCGCCCATTTCTGCTGCAACAACTCCACGATTTCGGCCCGCCCGGTGACGAACCGATCTCGGTTCCGCCACACAGAGTCCGGTGTGTAGGCCGCTGCTACTTGTTCGGCATCGCAAGTGTTCCAGGCATCCTCGGCGGCCTGCACCTTCGCAAGCGCAGACTCCTCATCGAACGGGGGTAGTGGGGGACGTGTGGTCATCGTCGTACTCCTATTGTTCTGCCCGATCCGGAGAACGATCGTTCTCCGATGGTGAGCTAGTGTAGAGAATGAACGTTCTCCTGGGAAGTGTGGTGTGCCGTGAACGAAGTAGAAGCCCGGCAACGATTGCTGTCCGCAGCCGAAACGCTGTTCTACCGGCGGGGGATTCAGGCAGTCGGGATGGACGAACTACGGACGGCGGCCGGAGTGTCGCTGAAGCGGCTCTATCAATGTTTTCCATCCAAACAGCAACTGGTCGAGGCATACCTCGAGCAGCGGGACGAGAAGTGGCGAGGAGAGCTGGTCGCGTACGTAGAGCGATCTGCTACAGACCCGACTGCACGGCTGCTCGCCGTATTCGACTGGTTGAACGTGTGGTTCACACAGCCCCATTTCTGTGGATGCGCGTTCATCAACTCGTTCGGCGAACTCGGGGGTACGTCCGTTGGAGTCGCGGATTCTGTCCGCCGTCACAAAGCCGCCCTGCAGCAGTACATCACCGACCTGAGTGAAGGTTTGCCTGTCGGCGACCCGGATATGCTTGCCCGCCAGCTCTTCCTTCTCGTGGAAGGTGCGATCACCACCGCCGCGATCGTCGGTGATGCAAACGTCGCTACTGACGCGCGAAGCGCCGCAACCAGCCTGATCGGTGCAGCGACCACTGAACCGTGAGCAGGCGGAAGACACAGCGTGATCGGGTGAGCCGTATCTCGATCTACGGACAGCAACGCCATCGTGTGGATGATGGAGGCGTGCCCAGAAGAAGTCTTGCTGCTGCCGCACTGGCGGCCGTGATCGTGACCGTGAGCGTCGCCTCGTGCTCCGAGCGCTCGCGCGTCGACATTCCGCAAGGCATTCCCCCCGGGCCAGGCGCTCCCATCCCGCCGATCGACATCGAGGCCCCCGGGCGCTCCGCGGACCAACTGCATGCGTGGGCGGCGGAGCAGAGCGGCATCCTGGGCATCGGCCGGACAGCGCTCGAGGCCTATGGCTACGCCGCAGCAGTGATGGAGTCTGCCCGCCCGGAGTGCGGGATCGGCTGGACCACGCTGGCGGGTATCGCCAGTGTGGAGAGCAAACACGGAACCCATGACGGGTCGCAGGTGGCGCCGACGGGGCAAGTGGATCCGGTCATCAGGGGAGTTGCCCTCGACGGCAGGCCCGGTGTCGCCGAAATACCCGACACGGACGGTGGCGCCCTCGACGGAGATCCCGTCCACGATCGGGCCATGGGGCCGATGCAGTTCATCCCCGAAACCTGGACGCGGTGGGGTGTCGACGCCAACGGCGACAGGGTCGTCGACCCCGACAACATCGACGATGCGGCACTCACCGCAGCCCGGTACCTGTGCGAACGCGGCGGGGATCTCACCACGCCCGAGGGCTGGCGCAACGCGCTGATGGCCTACAACCTGTCCGGTGAATACCTCACACTCGTGCGGGACCGGGCGTCCGCCTACTCGGTGGGCGTACCGATCGACTGAGAAGCCCGGGGGCGCCGACAGGTCACATCCCGCGTGCCGAGGGCGCGTCGGTGCCGGCGTGCATGGCGCTCCGGTTAGGCTGTGTGCTGGCAGGAACCCGAGGCCGAGAACGAGTCACGGCCCTCGCTCGACCCCGGAGCGGTCGATGCCCAGTGCGAAGCCCATCGAAGGAGAACCACAAAGTGGCCATTATTGAGCAGGTCGGCGCCCGCGAGATTCTCGATTCCCGTGGTAACCCCACGGTGGAAGTCGAGGTTCTGCTGGACGACGCAACCTTCGCACGTGCGGCTGTGCCTTCCGGCGCGTCGACCGGTGAGCACGAGGCCGTCGAGCTTCGCGACGGTGGTGCCCGCTACAACGGCAAGGGCGTGGAGAAGGCCGTCGAGGCCGTCCTCGGTGAGATCGCGCCGGCCATCATCGGCCTGGACGCCACCGAGCAGCGCACTGTCGACCAGGCGCTTCTCGACGCCGACGGAACCCCGGACAAGTCGCGCCTCGGCGCCAACGCCCTTCTGGGGGTCTCGCTGGCCGTGGCCCGTGCGGGTGCCGAATCCTCCGGACTCGAGCTGTTCCGTTACGTCGGCGGCCCGAACGCGCACATCCTGCCCGTCCCGATGATGAACATCCTCAACGGTGGGGCGCACGCCGACACCGGTGTGGACGTCCAGGAGTTCATGGTCGCGCCCGTCGGAGCGTCGAGCTTCAAGGAATCCCTGCGCTGGGGCGCCGAGGTCTACCACGCACTCAAGGCCGTCCTGAAGGAGAAGGGGCTGTCCACCGGCCTCGGTGACGAGGGTGGCTTCGCTCCCGACGTCGCCGGCACCAAAGAAGCTCTGGACCTCATCGCCACCGCGGTGTCCAAGACCGGCCTGAAGCTGGGCAGCGACATCGCCCTGGCCCTGGACGTGGCGGCCACCGAGTTCTACACCAAGGGCACCGGCTACAAGTTCGAGGGCGAGAACCGCACGGCCGCACAGATGGCTGCGTTCTACTCGGAACTCGTCGACGCCTACCCACTCGTCTCGATCGAGGATCCGCTCGACGAGGACGACTGGGAAGGCTGGGTCGACCTCACAAACTCCATCGGTGACAAGGTGCAACTCGTCGGTGACGACCTGTTCGTGACAAACCCGGACCGCCTCGAAGAGGGCATCGTCAAGGGCGCCGCCAACGCGCTGCTGGTGAAGGTCAACCAGATCGGCACCCTGACCGAGACGTTGGACGCCGTCGACCTGGCACACCGCAACGGCTACAAGACCATGATGAGCCACCGTTCCGGCGAGACCGAGGACACCACCATCGCCGACCTCGCGGTTGCCGTGGGCAGCGGTCAGATCAAGACGGGTGCCCCCGCCCGGTCCGAGCGGGTCGCCAAGTACAACCAGTTGCTGCGCATCGAGGAGAATCTCGGTGACGCTGCGCGCTATGCGGGAGAGGTTGCGTTCCCGCGTTTCGCTTTCGACAGCTGATGTGGAGCTGATCTTCCAGTGGCACAACGCGGCAGACCGCGGTCATCCGGAGCAAGTCCGGGTGGTCGCGGTTCCGGGCGTCCCGAACGGACCCGCCGCACGCGCGGTGGTGCATCGGGTAGGGCGCGTCCGCCTCGTAAGGCCAAGACAACCTCGGGCACCCCACGGGCCGAGTCCGTCGATCCGGCGGACGGTGGAACGATCCTGCCGGGCCGTGCGAAGCCACGGAAGGTCAGTGCCGAATCTCGCGACAGTACAGACAGCCGACGCAAGCCCCTCGCATCCGAGCACACAATTCTCGGTCTCTCGACCGGACGGGCACTGATCCTCGCAGTCGTCGTTCTGGTGCTGGCACTGACGTTGGCGGTGCCATTGCGTACCTACATGACACAGCGCGCCGAAGCTGAGCAGGTTGCCGCCGAGCGGGTTGTACTCGAACGGGAGTTGGACAGACTTCGAGATCTCGAGGAGCGGTACTCCGATCCGGCATACATCGAAGCTCAGGCCCGTGAACGCCTCCGGTTCGTCAGACCGGGAGACACCCCCTATCAGGTGCAGCTTCCCGGTGACTACCAAAAACCGGAGACGCCGGAAGAAGAGGCGGCGAAGGTTACCGGGCCGTGGTACCGGGATCTGTGGCGGACGATTTCCGAGCCACAGCCCGAACCCGAATCGCCGCCGCCACCCGATCCCGCCCAGCCGCCAACCCCCGCGCCGCAGCCCCCACCAGAAGCACCACTTCTCGAACCAGGAGTACCCACCGGGTGACACCATCGTCCGACAACCCCAGCAGCATCCGCCCCGAGGATCTCGAGGCAGTTGCGGCCCAATTGGGCCGTGAACCTCGTGGTGTGCTCGACATCGCCTACCGTGCGCCCGATGGACAACCAGGCGTCGTGAAGACGGCGCCCAGGCTTCCCGACGGCACCCCGTTCCCTACGCTCTACTACCTGACCGACCCCCGGCTCACAGCCGAGGCGAGTCGTCAGGAGTCGGCCGGGGTGATGAAGGAGATGACGGAGCGGCTCGGGACCGATGCGGATCTGGCGGCCGCCTACACGGCGGCCCACGAGGCGTACCTCGCGGAGCGGAATGCGATCGAATCGCTCGGCACCGACTTCACCGGTGGTGGCATGCCCGACCGGGTGAAATGCCTGCACGTTCTCATCGCGCACTCGTTGGCGAAGGGGCCGGGAGTCAATCCGCTCGGAGACGAATCGGTGGTCCTGGCCGCGCGCGCAGCAGGTGGCAAGCTTCGTGGGACCGCGATCCCCGCGGACTGGCCCGGTATCGACGAACCAGATGGCGAGCCCGGGCAGTGACGCGGACAGCCACGACTCAAGGTGAGACTCGAGATGATGGGAAGCGGGTCGCCGCCGTCGACTGCGGAACCAACTCGATTCGCCTGCTGATCGCCGATATCGACTCCGACGGTGTGCTCTCCGATGTGCGCCGTGAGATGCGTGTCGTCCGTCTGGGACAAGGTGTCGACGCGAACGGGGCGCTCGCGCCGGAGGCGATCGAACGGACCCGTGTCGCGTTGAGCGAGTACGCAGGCATGATTCGGGATGCCGGTGCGTCTGCTGTCCGCATGGTTGCCACGTCGGCCACCCGCGACGCTGCGAACCGTGAGGACTTCTTCGCGATGACTCGCGAGGTACTCGGGGCCGTGATTGCCGGTGCCGAGGCCGAGGTGATCACCGGTGACGAGGAGGCCAGGCTCTCGTTCGCCGGAGCTGTGGGCGAACTCGACGCGTCGGCCGGGCCGTATGTGGTGGTCGACCTCGGAGGCGGCTCGACCGAGCTGGTTCTCGGCAATGCAGACGGTGTGGAGGCCGCGCATTCCGCCGATATCGGGTGTGTCCGGCTCACGGAGCGTTGCCTGCCCAGCGATCCGCCCACCGCCGAACAGATTGCGGCGGCCAGGGATTTCGCGGCAGATCGGTTGTCGGAGGCGTTGCGCCGGGTCGATGTCGCCAAGGCCCACACCTGGGTGGGAGTCGCCGGCACGATGACGACTCTTGCGGCGATCGCGAAGGAACTACCCGAATACGACGCCGAGCAGGTGCACCTTTCTCGTGTATCGCTGCCGCGGTTACACGAGATCTGCGATCGGCTTGTGGCGATGAACCACGACGAGCGGGCTGCTCTGGGGCCGATGCATCCGGGCCGTGTGGATGTGATCGGTGGGGGAGCGATCGTCACGAAGGTGCTGGCGGAGACGTTCGCCGACCGTGCCGGTATCGCGGAACTCGTCGTCAGTGAGCACGACATTCTCGACGGTATCGCCCAGTCGTTGATGTGACTGTCGATCGTGTGACGGTCAGCTGACCCGGCTTCCGGCGTCGTTACGCGACTTGTCGAAGTGGATGGTCGTCCGGGTGGCGATCGAGGTGGTACCGAGAACGTGCGCGACGTCGGCGCACACCTCGTCGATTCGGTCGGCGATCCGGCCGAGATTCCCGGCGGTATCGACTGTGACCGTCAGATCCACTGTGCGGGTTCCGCGGTCGACAATGGCCTTGGATTTGGCATTGTGCACGCCCGGGCTTGCCTCGAGAGCGCGAGCAGCCGCCTCGGCAACCGAGCCGACATCGGCGACCAGCGCACCTTCACGGCCGCTGCCCTCGAGTTGCAGGGTCTTCAGCTTTGACGCGGGTGAGTGCGCGAACAGCCACCGCAGGGCCAGCAAGATCAGAACGACGCCGCCGATGCCGATCACCCACGGCCACCATGTGGAGTCGGTAGCCGTGACCAGCCCCGGTGCCGTGAGCACTTCCGGCATGTCGGGGAGCAGGGACGTGTTCCAGATCAGGGCGGCGGCGCCGACGGCAATGAGTGCGACCCCGATGAACAGGGCCAGAAAGCGGTCGAAGAATGTGGCCGAGCGGCTCATCAGCGCTCTCCCGACTTCGTACGGACGGTGATCTTCGGTGCAGATTCGAGACCGGACAGAGCATCTCGGACCGACTCGGCGATCCCGATCTTGATGGCGGCGGCATCTGCGCCGGTGACCTGGGAAGTCACCGACACCTTCTTGCGGGACGCGGTGGTGCGAGTCGACAGCACACCCGGCACGGTTTCCGTTGCAACGGACGAGATCCGGGCGACGTCGGACGGGGGGATCCATACGCTGGTGCGCGCTTTCACGGGTATCGCCGTCTTGCGGCGAGGCTTGAGGGCAGCGATCAGCCACCACAAGCCGAGCAGGACAAGGCTTATCCCGACCGGGATCATCCAATGGTCGAACGTCAGACCGTCGATCCAGTCAGCGGCAGTCTTCGTCCACATCCGCCCGTCGATCCAGTCGGCGGCGACCATCGCATCACGGATTCCGACAATTCCTACAGCGACCAGGCAAAGCGACAGGATTGCGCCGACGAGGCCCGCGGCGGGCGCTGCGACGGGTGGCTTTCCAGGAGCGGGGTAGGCGACCGCCTCGGTGGATTCCGTGCGTCCGGCGTCTTCGGAGGGGGCGTGACTCGTCATGGGATGTTCCTTCCCGTGTCCTCCTCGGCGGGGGAGACGACCCTCGGGATCGACACGTCGACACCGTCGACCTCGAGCCCCGCATAGTCCGACAGTGCGGCAGCAACGTTACGACGGACGTCGTTGCCGACGCTGGGGAGGGAATTGGGCCATTCCACCGCGATGTCGATGTGAGCTCGTACCCGATCTCCTGCGATGTAGACGCGCGTACGAGGGAAGTCGCGACGGGTGAACTTCGACAGTCCGACGGCATGTTTTTCGACCCCCGGTGTGTCGAGTGCTGCCTTCGTGGCCAGACGTTGGGCGACCTTGTTGCGGATCACCAAGTTTCCACGGGTACCGGCCTCTGCGTCGGAAGTAGCCGCATCCGGGGCGTCGTGGTCACCCACGACCGCGTCCCCGTAGCAGGGTGGTGACATCGAAGTCGCCGTCTCGTTGTCCGCCGAGGACGAAACCGATCAGGCCGAGGACGATCGCGAGGAGGAACCCGGTGAATCCGCCTGCTGCCGCAGCGACTCCGAGTAGAAGTCCTGCGAAGAGGCCGAGTGTGGAAGTCTTCATTGTATCCTCCGATAATTTCTGGCCGAGCTCTGTTCCGCGGTCGCTGGCTGGGATGAATCAGAGCGTGATGTAGCGATTCGATCGCCCGGCGATTCGCTTGCCCGCTTTGCGGTAGACCCGGCGTGCAATACGCAGGGCGTTCGACTTCTTGCTGTGTGCGATCACGATGTTCGGCCGGAAGCGTGCATCGATTTCGGCGAAGGCTGCGTCCAACTGTTCCTGGGTGCCGCCGATGTCCGGGTGGTAGCGCCGTGCGGCCGCCCGGCGCGCCGTGTGGCGATCCGGGTAGCCACGCCAGTCTTCTTCGGTCGTCTCTTCGTTGGTCATCGCCTGTGAACCCGTCATGCCGAGTCGAGTGCCTTCTTTCGGTCGGGAACTACGTCGGCGATCGTGACATCGACTCTCGTGCCGGTGATCGATCCGACGGCCTTCCGTACCCGCTCCGCCACCTCAGCGACCACGACGTCGTAGTAGACCGTGACATGGACGTCCGTGCGGGTTTCGTCGGTGCGGACTCCGGCCACCCGGCGACCGGGCAGGTAGGTGCCCACCTCGCCGAAAGTTCCTGCGTGCAGCGCAGCCACTCCCGGGACCTCGAGTACTGTCGCTGCGATGACGTCGGCAGGCTCGGAGGTGTCATCTGCGCTCATCGGTAGCCTCCTGTCCGCTCGCACCTGTCCGAATCGGAATCACTGAACTCGTGACGGCGCCGGCTCTTCGGCTTGATCGTCGTCGTCCGATTCGACGTGCACGTCGTGCACGGTGACGTTGACCTCGGTCACCTGGAGGCCGGTCATGCCCTCGATCGCGGCGATGACGTTGCGGCGGATACCGGTTGCGAGGTCGGCGATCGAAACCCCGTACTCGGCGATGATGTCGATGTCGACGGCAGCCTGCTTCTCGCCGACCTCGACGGACACGCCCTGTGCATGGTTGACGCTTGCACCCGGGATGCGTTCGCGGAGGGCGCCGACGACGCGGGATGCGCCGCCGCCGACCGAGTAGACGCCGTTGACTTCACGGGTGGCGATGCCCGCGATCTTGGACACGACCGTGTCGGCGATCGTGGTCTTTCCTTGGGAGCTCACCAGTGCGGAGTTGTCGCTCGAGGAGTCCTTGGGAAGGTCCGGGGAAGTGGAGGAGGTCGGGCTGGTCATGAGTCACTCCTTGTGTGCGCGGTATGTGGCCGCGTGATGGTGTCCTGATAACCGAACGGTTCTATCGCAGCTATACCACGATTCGTCCATCCTTACGCACGGGCAGTGTAGGGATGTGAACGGAAAGCAGTGCTCAGCCGAAGACGTGTAGCACCTGCTATTCGATCGGGTACTCGAGTTATTCGTTCGGGTACTCGACGTCAAGCAATCGAGCCTCGCCGGTGTCGGTGGGAGCGGGACGATCGACCGAATCGGTGGCTGCCATCTGCAGGCCGTTCAGATCGGTACGCATGTAGATCACGTTGTACCGATTCCATGTGGTCGCGACGAAGTGAAGGTATTGCCCATCCGATTTCGGGTGCATGAATCCGCCGTACAGCCCGGGCAGCATCGCCACGTTGAGGAGAGTCTGGGTGCCACTCCACGGACCTTCGAGCTGATCGGCCTGCCGGATGACCAGACCCTTGACCGGGTCGGTGTACATTGCGACGAACTTGTTCAGGTAGTTGTTCCACTGCACGGACAGCTCGCTGACGTTGCCGGGAATGACCTCGGCAGCCGCCGTGATGTCCGGTACCCAGGTCGATCCGTTCCAGTACTCGTACGCTGCGAGGTCGTTGATCTGCGCGCCTTGCACGCGTGCGAGCCGCGCCGGTCCGAATCGTCCTGACGGGGTGCCGAATTCGTAGATCCATCCGTTCTCGCCGGGCACGAATGCGCTCTGCTGGAAGTTCTCGTTACCTGCGGAGACGGCCGGGATTCCGGGAATTTCCAGTCCGGCCGCATTGACTCGGGCCGTAGCGGGTTCGGTCGTCCAGGTCTCACCATTGTCGGTGGACCGGGCGAGACCGGAATAGTTGGTGGTCCATTCTCCGGGTGTATCCCAGCTGCGTACGGACATGTAGCGCACGTACTGGTCCGACCCGACGGCAATGCCCGCGGTCGGGATGACGGTGTATTCGATCGGGCTGCCCGGTGGCAGGCCGAGCAGCCCGTCGATGACCTGCTTCGAGTGGCCGGGCGCGTCGAGCGGCGAACTGTCGATTCGCATCCCGTCCGCAAGGTCGGTGTCGCTGCTGCGGAACAGGACGTTGCTGCGCCAGTCGGCGCCCGTCGTCTCGCAATCACCGACTGTGTCGCCGAATGCCATGAGGGTGTCGCCGTTGTGTGCGTCCCACATGATGCCCAGGTCGGTGCCGGAGACGCTGAAACGCTCGATCGTGTTGTTCGGGCTACCCGGTCCCGTCACCATCTCGATGGCCTGTGTCCGCCCGGTGAGTACGGGAACCCCACCGTCCGGCGGGCCGGTCAGCCACGGTAGGCCGAAGTCGCGCAGCAGCGAGCTCGAGCTGCCCATCGACGCGCTGCCACTGCTGCCGTTGGACTGCCCGCAGGGGCCACCCTGCTGGGCTGCAGCCGACGACCCGGCCGCCACCGACAAGGAGACCGCCATCGCGGTGGCCGAGGCCACCGACACCCACCTGTTCACGCGCACGAAGTCTCGTCCCTTCGAA
This sequence comes from Rhodococcus quanlei, assembly GCF_055231015.1. NCBI lineage: Bacteria > Bacillati > Actinomycetota > Actinomycetes > Mycobacteriales > Nocardiaceae > Rhodococcus > Rhodococcus quanlei. Next base: position 62,617 of record NZ_JBUYWD010000027.1, read on the forward strand.
GATCGGGTTTCGCGCATCACCTAAACACGGCGGAGTGTGGCGTGTGTGACTTGTGGGAAAATTGTTACCCGAACGCCGGGCCTACTGGCGGCGGACGATCGCCGACGAGCCGATGGAACCGAGCAGGGTCATGATGCACAACCCGATGATGAGGTTGAGCGCCGAGGTGGCGATCTTGGGACCGAGATCGGCGACCAGAGTGAACGGTAGCAGCACCGCGAGTGCGGTGATCAGGCCGATGATCCAGCGGAAGAACTGCAGTGGGCTCGGCATGAACGCCAGCAGGAGGGCGAGTAGTCCGGTGGCGGCCAGTGCCACGGCGGCGCCCGCCAGTGCGTAAGAGGTTGTCGATACCGTGCCGTATGTACCCGCACCTTCGGGGGCCAGAATCGCGATGTTCAAGATCCCGCGGATGAGCATGATGCCGACCACGATCACCAACGCGACCACCAATGCTGTGCCGAGGCCGCCCGCCCACAGCCGACCCAGATTGATCTCCGGTGTTTGCCGCTGCGGTTCCTGCGGCTGCTGGGGATGCCCGGGTTGCTGCGGAAAGCCGGGTTGCTGCGGATAGCCGGGCTGCGTCGGGTAATCCTGCTGCGGGCGGTAATACTGATGGGGGTCTTGTCGGCCACGGTTGTAGGACGGATCCGTCATACGGGGAAACTACCTTGAAGGGCGCCGTCATTTCATGCGAAACACCCCCATGTCGACTGGTGGCATCGAGGGTCTACCAGTCGTCGACCGCGGCCAATTCGGTCCCGATTCGATCGGTCTCCTGTCGGACCTCGTCGCGGTTGCAGACGTAGTCGGGGTTGTCACGGTTGACCGCGGCGAGGCCGGCCTGGACCGCCTGACCGGTGGACGGGTATGCGCCGACCGGCTCACCGTCCTCGGTCCACCAAACGCGTACGTAGCAGCCGTTCGGCGACGGAGAGAACCCGATTGCGCGGTCGCCGCGGCGAATCTTCGGCCACACATCGGGATATCCGCTGCTCATTGGTCGACCTCGGCGTCGGTGAGACCGAGGGCGGCGTTCTTGCCGTGGGTGCTGATCACGCGGTGATCTTCTCAGGACGGTACGACACGGTCTCGGTAGTCGGCATCACCAGTGCCCCCAGTCGGACTCGAACCGACACTGTGCGGATTTTAAGTCCGCTGCCTCTGCCAATTGGGCTATAGGGGCGCCTCGCATACTTTAGCGATCTTGCAGTGCGAGTCGGTCTGCCGCCCGTGTATCCGGTTACAGTGCCCGAACCTAAGGCGACAGGAGTGGGCATTGCGGACGTTCATGGCGTGCTCGGTGGTATCGGTGTTCTGCACGGTGTTGATCTGCACATATGTCGTGCCGCCGCTACTCGTCCACGGGTACGTGGATGTCGGGGGCCCGGGCTTCGAGTTGCTGGTCGTGTTTCCCACGCTGATCGCCATCCCGGTCAGTCTCGTGGCTGCCCTGATGAGTGCACCCGTTCTGTGGGCGACGAAACGTCGCCCGAACGCTGCGCTCGCATGTGCCGCCGTCGGGCAACTGGTCACCTGGACGGGGATTGCCGTCATCCTGGTGTGGGCGTTCGCGTATCCGTCGACTGGATGGGAACTCGTGACGCTGCCCTTCGCCCTGATCGCCGGTCAGTCGGTCGTCGCGGTTGGGCTCGGCCTTCTCCTGCGCCGGTACCGACTCGGCGCACCGTGACCAGAACCCGCTTCTGGGTGCCTGATTGCAAAATGATCACGAAAAGTGCAGATGTATTGATTTGTTGGCGGATTATTCTGTGAGTACGGTCACCGCGCTCGATGTGAGTTATCAGTGCAGGTAGAAAGCAAATCGTCACATCTGTGCGCGCTGCGAACGCGGCGTGGAAGGTGAAATCACACCCTGGGTGTTCACCTTCCGTTAACCTACCGCGATCAATCTGTTATCTGTCAACGAAACAGACACAACGTCTGACCAGAACGAGGAGTTGTTGCTCCATGCGGACCAGCCCCGCATGTGCAGCGCCCCGATCCACCACGCAGTGGTGGCTGTCAGCGCCATAGCGTCCCAGCAGGTACGTATGCGCCCATAGGCGCGCACAGGGCGCCCGTTTGTATACGGACGTGACAGAGCGGTTGTCGATCGAGCAGTCGCACGGGTCGCATCACGGCGACCGGGGAGTGAATCCCCTTCTTCCACAACCCAATCCAACAACAGCATACGGCGCGCCGGTGAGTGCTATCCGCACCGGCGTAGATCAGTGCTGCCTGTTGTTCGGCCACAATCGGCCCCAGCTGCTTAGGAATTCATCTCGTCATGCTCGTAAACACCCTGTTCCGAACCGCGAATCGTCGTTCCACATCGTCGCGTCCCGCCGGATTGGCCGTCAGCGCAGCAGGTATCGCGATCGCTGCTGTCGCCACCGTGACCTCGGCCGGTGCGTACACGGCGCACGGTGAAGAATCCGTGCCCGCGATCGAGGCTGCCGCCGTCGTAGAGCAGGCGCCGACTCTCGAGCCGCAGTCCGCTCCGCTGCCCGCAATGGTTCCCGCTCCAGCACCGGCTCCTGCACCGGCTCCTGCACCTGCACCTGCACCGGCTCCTGCTCCCGCACCTGTCTATGCAGACAATCTGGACGGCTGGATCCGCGAGGCGCTCGACATCCTCGCTGCCAACAACATTCCCGCCAGCTACGACGGAATCCACCGCAACATCATGCGCGAGTCGACGGGTAACCCGCAGGCCATCAACCTCTGGGACTCGAACGCCGCCGCCGGCATCCCGTCCAAGGGGCTGCTTCAGGTGATCGACCCGACGTTCGCGGCGTACCACGTCGAGGGCACGTCGACGAACATCTGGGATCCGGTCGCGAACATCGTCGCGGCATGCAACTACGCGTTCCACCGCTACGGCGGGATGGACAACGTCTTCTCTGCGTACTGAACGCGCGGTGAGCGGCTGACGAGTCCAGAGACTCGTCAGCCGCTCACAGGCGGCGAAGCCGCCTACCCCGTTACCCGTGCGGCATTTCCCGCGTCCACAGGGAGTACGGTGCCACTGATATGTGCGCTGCCCTCCGCCGTGAAGAACAGGACGACGCGGGTGATCTCGGAGGCTTCCAGCCACGGCACCGGCTGGGCATGAAGGCTTTGAAAGATCGGCGCCACATCCGAGGCTTCCGGGGAATCGAGATCTGGACGCATCATGGAGTAGAGGGCGTCGTTGTGAATCATGGGCGTCGAAATATTGCCCGGCGCAATGGCATTCACGGTGATCCCGTGCGGTGCGAGGTCGAGTGCGGCGCTTTTCGTGAGGCCGATGACACCCCACTTCGACGCCGCATACGCGCCCATGTTGGTGTTTCCGGCACGGCCGAGCATCGACGAGATCGTCACGATGCGCCCGTAGCCGCGCCGAATCATCCCTGGCGCCACAGCTCCCACCGTGTTGAAGACACCGGTGAGGTTGGAGCCGATCGCCTCCGACCACTGCGTCTCGGTGAGCGACTGAACGGGCCCGGCGACCGAGACGCCCGCGTTCGCGACCGCGATGTCGATCCGCCCGAATTCGGACTCTGCCTGCGCGACCAGTGCCTCCATGGCGGACCGGTCGGCGGTGTCGATCCTGCTGGTGATGCACCGGCGGCCGGTTGCGCGTACCAGTTCGGCCGTCTCCTCCAGATCCTCCGCGGTGGCCAGGGGGTACTCGACCGCGGGGGAGTTCTCACAGCGATCGCACAAGACGATGTCTGCTCCTCGCTCGGCGAACGCGACTGCGTGGCTGCGACCCTGACCGCGGGCACCGCCGGTGATGAGCGCTACGCGGTTGTCGAAGTCGTTCATGGATTACCCCTTCTGTCGGCGCACGGTTGCACGTCGGTGTCGCCGAAATATCTTCCCAGTGGACGGAACCACTGCTACCGTAACAAGAATTCATTTCAGTTTTGTTGAGATCGGGCTTTTGACCTGGGTGTACGGAGGCGGTCATGACGGTTGTGGATTCGAGGGACGCGATGTCGGCAACACCGCCCAAGGAGGAACCGCCGCCGTCGATGGTCGAGAGAATGACTCTGATTCTCGATGCGTTCGAGGGCAGAACATCGCGGCTGATGCTCGAAGAGATCACCTGCCGAACCCGACTACCACGCTCGACCGTATACCGAATCCTCGACCAGTTGGTCCGACTCGACTGGGTCGACCGCGCCAGCTTCGGCTACTGCCTCGGACGCCGAGCGATGGGTCTGACCGTCGACGACAACGAACCGGGTCGCATTCGCGCCGCCGCGGCGCCTGTGCTTCACGAACTGCACATGCGCACGGGAATGGTCGTCCACCTCGCCGTTCTCGAGGGTGCGGATACCGTGTATCTCGACAAGGTCGGCGGAAGGATGGCCGGCCGACTGCCCTCCCGAGTAGGTGGGCGCGTTGCCGCCCACGCCACGGCCTGCGGAAAGGCGATGCTCGCCGGGATCGGCCCCGAGGACGTCGACCGCTTGTACGGGGAGCGTCTCGAACGCCGAACGGACCGGACCATCACGGCGCTGGAAGCGCTGCATCAGGAACTGAGCCGGATTCGTCGACGCCGAGGTCTTGCGTTCGAGCACGGTGAGTCGGTCACCGGGTTCGGTTGCGTCGGCATCGCGATTCGCGGCGTGGACGGCCCGGTAGCCGGTCTGTCGTTGTGTGCCGATGCCGGCGTGACCCAGATCGAGCGTCTGGCCCCACTCCTGGTCGAAGCCGGGCGGGAAATCACTCGTACGCTGCGGGCCGATCGGGAAACCCGAGGCCCCCACACCACCCTGACATTCGAGCAGAAGCCCGCCTAGGCAACGTGCCGGGCACCGAATCAGAGAGCGGAGATCACCATGGGTCGGGTAATGGACCGAATCGAACAGCACGCAGAAGAGCTTCGCGCCGAGGGTGTGGAAGGCGACAAACTGATGCGCTTGTCGGACACGTCGGCCAAGCGCCTACGCGATACCGGTGTGATGCGGATGCTGCAACCGAAGGAATACGGTGGATTCGAAACTCATCCCCGAGAGTTCGCCGAAACGGCGATGGCTATCGGCGCCATGGATGGTGCGGCCGGGTGGGTCAGCGGCATCGTCGGTGTCCATCCGTGGGAGCTCGCACTGTTCGACCGCGCGGCACAGGACGAGGTCTGGGGCGACGACCCCGACATGTGGATGGCCTCGCCGTACGCACCCATGGGCGTAGCGAAGCCCGTCGACGGCGGCTACATCCTCGACGGGCGCTGGTCGTTCTCCTCGGGCACCGACCATTGCGGCTGGGTGATGATCGGGGCCGTCGTCGGTGATGCGGAGGGCAAACGGGTGATGCCGCCGGAGGTCCTGCACGTGTTGTTGCCGAGGTCGGACTACGACATCGATCCGGACAGTTGGAACGTGATCGGATTGCGCGGAACCGGATCCAAAGATCTCATCGTCGAGAAGGCATTCATTCCACAGCACCGAACATTGCAGGCGGCCAAGGTGTTCGACGGGTCGGCCGCACAGGATGCCGGGCGCCGGCAGTCGCTCTACAATTTCCCGTTCTCATGCATCTTTCCGCTCGGCATCACGTCGTCGCTGATCGGTATCGCCGAGGGCGCGTTGGCCTGTCACATGGACGCCCAGCGCGAGCGGATCACGGTCTCGGGTGCGGCGATCAAGGACGACCCGTACGTGATGTTCGCGATCGGTGATGCAGCCGCCGAGATCGCCGCATCACGTGCCGCGATCCTCGAGACCGTGGACCGCTTCTGGGACCTGACGGAGAAGGGCAAGGAAGTCACCTTCGAGATGCGTGCCGTCGGGCGTCGCACCCAGACCGCCGCGGCCTGGCGGGTGGTTCGCGCAGTCGACGAGGTCTTCGCGCGCTCCGGTGGTGGCGCACTCAAGCTCGACACGCCGATGCAGCGCTTCTGGCGTGATGCCCACGCCGGGCTTTCGCACGCCATTCACGTACCTGGATCGATCTTCCATTCTTCTGCGCTCACCGAGCTCGGTGGACAGCCCAAGGGAATTCATCGCTCGATGATCTGATCGCCGACTCCACGAAAGGTTTCTTCTCATGACCGACCTTCGAAGTCTCGGTGCGGCGCTTGCGCTCGTCGTGCTCGCCAGCGCGTGCTCGGCCGACACCACCGAACCGCAGGAGCTGTCTCCCGGAACGTTGCTCACCTCGACTGCGATCGATACCGGCCCGGTGCTGCCGAGCGCTGCCCGCAACGAGCGGATCACGTATCTGTCGCAGGACGTGAACGGTGGTCCGGTCGTGGTGTCGGGAACCGTGTCGATTCCGGATGCACCGGCTCCCGCCGGAGGGTACCCGGTGATCAGTTGGGCGCACGGCACAACCGGTGTCGCCGATGCCTGCGCACCCTCCGCAGATTTCGACGGCGGTCCCGTACACGGGTACCTGGCCGGGGTCGACAATTCACTCGACTCGTGGGTGGCGGAAGGGTATGCGGTGGTCCAAACCGACTACCTGGGCCTGGGCACCCCTGGCATACACCCCTACATCAACGCTGAGACCGAGGTGAATGCGTTGGTCGACATCGTGCGGGCAGCGCGGAACCTGGATCAGGACATCGGCTCCGACTGGTTCGTCGTCGGACACAGTCAGGGTGGTCAGGCGGCATTGTTCACCGCCGCCCAGGCCGGTGAACGCGCCCCCGAACTCGACCTCGAAGGTGCGGTGGCGATCGCACCGGGCAGTGGCCTCGACCAGATGCCCCGCTATTTCCAGTCGAATGTTCCGGGGATCGAAGCGGCGCAGGCTTTCCTGCCACTACTTCTGCTCGGAGCCCAGGCTGCCGATCCGGCCATCGATCCCGACACATTGTTGACAGAGCAGGCGCAGCCGCTGTTGGTGGCAGCGCGGACGGGATGCCTCGACGCCATACGCGAGGTTCCGCCGGTGCCGGCAGGTCAGGTCTTCCGGGACGGCGCAGATCTGGGGCCGTTGACCGAATACCTCGGGCACCAGGAACCCTCCCGTGTTCAGGTGGAGATTCCGACGCTCGTGGTGCAGAGCTCGGGTGACCGCGTGGTCACCAAGAGCAGCACCGACGCGATGGTGCAGGCGTTGCGTGAGAACGGCAGCGAGTTCACGTACCTCACCTACGAGGGTGCCGATCATCGCGGCACGATCCCGGCGTCCCAGGGGGACGCGCAGGACTTCGTAGCCGAGGTCCTGGCTCGCTGATGTCGAAACGGTTCTGGGCGGGTGCGAGAATCGACACGACCGAGAGTGCTACGTGAGGGGATGAACGGTGCCGAGGATCGCCGAAGGCAGGGATGCGGCCGAACCGAGTTCGCAGGAGCAGCATGCTCGCCACCTGCGCATACTCGCAGCTGCAGCGGATCTGGCCGGTGAAAAGGAGTTGGCTCGCGTTCAGATGCTCGAGGTGGCCAAACGTGCAGGGGTCGCCATCGGCACCCTGTATCGCTACTTCCCGTCCAAGTCGCACCTCTTCGTGGCGGTGATGGTCGACCAGATCGACCGGATGGGTGCAGGATTCGCTGCCGGCGCCCAGTCCGGTGTCTCGCCACAAGACGGTGTCTACAATGTGCTGGTCAAGGCCACGAGTGCGTTGCTCCGGCGTCCCGCGCTGTCGACCGCGATGATCCAGTCCACCACCACGGCCAACTCTGCTGTCGTGCCCGATGCCGACAAGGTGGACCGCGCTTTCGCGCAGATCATATTGGATGCGGCAGGGATCGAGAATCCCACCGAGGAGGACACCACGGTGCTGCGACTGATGGTGCAGCTGTGGTTCGGCGTGATCCAATCCTGCCTCAACGGGCGCACCACGGTATCCGAGGCGGAGTACGACATTCGCCGGGGCTGCGATCTACTCCTGGTGAATCTGTCGCGCCACTGAAGCGCTGTCACCGTGGATCGGATACCGAGCCACGGTGACAGATCTCGGTTTCAGACGGTGATGTTGCGGCGAATCATCTTGCCGGTAGCGTTGCGGGGCAGCAGCTCACGTGTGAAACGCCAGCGCGTCGGCACCTTGTAACGCGACAGGCGTTCGGATGCGAAGTCGCGTAGTTCTTCATCGGTCGTCGTGGCGCCATCCCGCATCACCACCACAGCGGAGACCTCCTGACCGAGTTCGTCGTGTGGCATGCCGATCACGATGCACTCGACCACGCTCGGATGCTCGTCGAGGCACTGCTCGATTTCGGTCGGATACACGTTCTCGCCACCACGCAGGATCAGATCCGATCGACGGCCTGTCAGTCGCAGCCGTCCGTTCTCGACCAGCCCGTAGTCACCGGTACGCAACCACCCGTCCGGTCCCAGTGCCGCATCTGTGGCCGCTTGGTCATTCCAGTACCCGAGCATCACGAACGGACTGCGTACGCATACCTCGCCCTCCACCCCATCGGGAAGCCATTCCCCGAACGGGTCACGGATCTCCATGTTCACCGTGATGATCGGTCGTCCCAGAGTTCCTGGAAACTGTTCGAGCTCGGGGCCTGAGGCCACCGCGATCGCAGTGCTGCACTCGGTGAGTCCGTAGCTGTCCACCAAGGCATTGCGGGCAAACGGCACCTTCTCGCGCAGCCGCTCCTTGAATGCGACCGACGACGGCGCGGACGCCAGCGCGAAGGCAGTCAGCGACGACAGGTCGTACCGATCGAGGTTCTCGTGTTCGACGAGCCGCGATGCCATGGTGGGTACTGCGCCCCAGTTCGTGACCCGCTCTCGCTCGACGAGGCTCAGCACCGCATCCACATCGAATCCACCCTGATGCATGACGACGGCGCTGCCGGTGGCCAGGCGTGGGATCACCAGGTTGTGCAGGCTCGCAATGTGAAACAACGGTGAGGTCAACAGGTAGCGCAGTCCGCTCGGTGTTTCCGGATCGGCAGGCTGCCCACTGAACGCGCCGATCAACGCGTCGTTGAAACGGTGGTAGTCGACGACGGCGAGGATATTGCGCTGCGAGTGCAAGGCGCCTTTGGGTCTGCCGCTCGTGCCGCTGGTGTAGAGAATCGCTGCCGGGTCGTCCTCGTCGACCTCGGTGTGGAGAAGTTCGGCGTTCGCGTGTTCGCGGAAGATGCGGGGCAGATCCGTCTCCGTACCGATCACAGGGATGTCGGTGCCGACGGACTCGAGTATGCGCGTTCGCTTCTCGTCGGCCACCACGACGGTCGGTGTGCAGTGGTGGAGTCCGTACTCGACTTCTCGCGGAACCCACCAGCCGTTCATTGCGACGGTGATGGCACCGAGTACCTGAGTTGCCCAGAACGTGATGACCCATTCGGGACTGTTGGCGGCGAGGATGGCCACCCGGTCGCCCTTGCGGACGCCGTATTCGTCGCGCAACGCAGTCGCGAGGGCTGCGACGGCGTCGGCGTGTTCGGCATAGGACAGCCGACGATCGGCGGTGACCAGATAGTCGCGCTCGCCCCACCGGCGGGAGTCGTGAACCAGTTCGCCCACCGATCGGCCACGATTCTTCATCACGGGCATGGTGGATCCGCGTACGTCCCCCTCGACGAGTTCGAATCTTCCGCCGGGACCGGTGAGATGCGACATCACCTTGTCCAGGAACAGCTGGGGATCTGTTGGGGCTGTCATGGGATGACCTTTCGTCCGGATGGGTACGACCTGATGCGCGGGGTGCGACCAAACCTTTGCGCATTCGTTCCGTCACAAGATCGCACGCCGGCACCGTCATTCGGATTCAGTTGCCACTGAGCGGGAACGACGTCGCATCCAGGACGAGGGGGCCGCTACCTTCGGTCGCGAATCAGAGCTGGAGGACGTACCCATGAAGACAGAACTCGACCCACCTACCGTGAAAGTCGATCCACTCGCCCCAGCCAAGCTCGGGCCGATCACGCTGCGCAATCGCGTGATCAAAGCGGCGACGTTCGAAGGCCTGACGAGGAAGGGGCTGGTCTCCGACGAGCTGATCGAGTTTCATCGACGGCCGGCGGCAGGGGGTGTGGGGATGACCACGGTTGCCTACTGCGCTGTGTCTCCGGACGGGCGAACCGCTCCCGGTCAGATCACGTGGCGAGACAAGGCCATGCCAGGTCTGCGCAAGCTCACCGATGCTATCCACGACGAAGGTGCTGCTGTGTCGGCACAGATCGGGCATGCCGGTCCTGTCGCCGCAGCAAAGTACATCGGGTCGCCGGCACTCGCGCCGTCCCGAGCGTTCCGCATCACCACCCAGAACCTCACCAAACCGGCCACCCACGCCGATATCGTCCGCATCACCGAGGCCCACGCGGAGGCCGCCCGCCGCGCGGTGCAATCAGGGTTCGATGCCGTGGAAATCCACTTCGGCCACAACTACCTGATCAGCTCCTTCCTCAGCCCGAAACTCAACAAGCGCACGGACTCGTACGGCGGGTCACTGCGGAACCGGGCACGGTTCCTTCTCGACACTGCACGGGCCGTCCGCGATGCGGTCGGGGGCAAGATAGCGATCCTGGCCAAACTCAACATGGACGACGGCGTGCCGGGCGGGTTCTGGGTGGACGAAGCCATCCAGGTCGCGCAGTGGCTCGAGCAGGACGGGACGCTGGATCTCCTCGAACTCACTGCCGGTAGTTCTCTGCTCAATCCCATGTATCTGTTCAAGGGTGAGGCACCCATTCGGGAGTTCGCCGCGACGTCGCCGCAGCCGACGAAACTGGGCATTCAGATGGTCGGCAAACACTTCCTCAAGGAGTACCCCTACCGCGACGCCTACCTGCTCGAGGACGCTCGTCAGATCCGCGCTGCGGTCGATATGCCTCTCGCGTTACTCGGGGGGATAACCGGCAAGGAGACGATGGACCTCGCGATGGCCGAAGGTTTCCAGTTCGTCGCAGTCGCACGGGCATTGCTACGCGAACCCGATCTCATCAGGCGTATTCAGGCGCAGGACCACAAACCAGGACTGTGTACCCACTGCAACAAGTGCATGACGGCAATTTACGGCGGCACCCACTGCGTGTTCCGCAAGCCGTGATCCGAACGGCGTTGTCGACAGTCCGATTATCAGAGGAACGGGAGCGGAGATGGGCAGACACGACGGCAAGATCGCGTTGATCACCGGCGCAGGACAGGGCGTCGGACAGGGGATAGCGCTGGCGTTGGCCAAGGAGGGCGCGGCAATCGCAGTCGCCGGCCGAACCGAATCGAAGTTGCATCGAACGTGCGAGATGCTGACCGCGCTGGGTGCTCGCAGCGAACCCGTAGTGTGCGACGTCAGCAGACGTGCGGACATCGCCGGGGCTGTCGAACGAACCGTGCAGAAGTTCGGGGGCGTCGACATCCTGGTCAACAACGCCAACGACTGCACACCGGGGCCGCTTCTCTCGGTGACCGACGAGAAATACGAACGCTCCTTCGCCACCGGGCCGCTGGCGACGCTGCGCACTATGCAGGCCTGCCATCCCCATATGAAGGCTCGCGGAGGCGGAACGATCATCAACCTCGTCAGCTCGGCGGCCGTGCGGTGGGACGCGAGCAACTACGGTGCGTACGGGTCGATCAAGGAGGGGATGCGTTCACTCACTCGGTCTGCTGCCTGCGAGTGGGGTGTGGATGGGATACGGGTGCTGGCCGTTGCTCCCCACGCGAAGACCCCCGCGCTCGAATACTGGATGAACAAGTACCCGGAGCAAGCGGCTGAGTTCGTGGAAGGCATTCCCCTCGGGCGGGTGGGCGATCCCGAAGCCGACATCGGCCGTGCCATCGTATTTCTCGCGAGCGACGACGCCGGATACCTCACCGGCGCAACGATTCCGCTTGACGGTGGCCAGTCGCGCTGGGGGTGAGCGCAGGCCCGGCCTGTGAGTGGTGTGAGAGTCCAGAGACTCGCAAACCGCTCACAGGCCGCGGAGCGGCCTACCCCAGGGTGGCGATGGCCTTCGCGACGCCCTCGCCGTACGCCGGATCGCAGTCGGTGCAGTTCTTGATGTGCCGCTGCACCACCTCCTCCGACGCCCCGCTGATGGCACGTGCGGTGTTGTCGAACAGCGCCTGCTTCTGCTCGTCACTCATGTTGTTGAACAACACGCGTGGCTGGGAGAAATAGTTGTCGTCGTCCGCTCGGTAGTCGAATCGGTCGGCACTCGCACCGACGGCCTGCGCCGGATCACGGTACTGCGGCTGCTCCTGCCACTTCCCGTAACTGTTCGGCTCGTAGTGCAGCATTCCGCCGTGGTTACCGTCCACCCGCATGGCGCCGTCCCGGTGAAAGTTGCCCGCGGCGTTACGCGGGGCGTTCACCGGAATCTGGAAGTTGTTGACACCCAGTCGGTAGCGCTGTGCGTCGCCGTACGAGAAGAGTCGGCCCTGGAGCATCTTGTCGGGGGAGAAGCTGATACCGGGCACCACGTGAGCAGGATTGAACGCGGCTTGCTCCACCTCGGCGAAGTAGTTGTCCGGATTACGGTTCAGTTCCCATTCACCGACCTCGATCAGCGGGTAGTCGCCCTTCGGCCACACCTTCGTGAGATCGAACGGGTGGTACGGAACCTTCTCGGCATCCGCCTCCGGCATGATCTGCACGCAGAGCTTCCACTTCGGGAAGTCTCCACGCTCGATGGCCTCGAACAGATCGGCCTGGTGGCTCTCACGGTCCTTGCCGACGAGGGCTTCTGCCTCCGCGTCCGTCAGGTTCTTGATGCCCTGCTGCACGCGGTGGTGGAACTTGACCCAGAAGCGCTCGCCGTCGGCGTTGATGAAACTGAAAGTGTGCGAACCGAATCCGTGCATGTGACGATACGACGCGGGAATACCACGGTCGCTCATCACGATGGTCACCTGGTGTAGCGCCTCCGGCAGCGAACTCCAGAAGTCCCAGTTGTTGTTTGCGCTGCGCATGTTCGTGCGCGGATCACGTTTGACGGCGTGATTGAGGTCCGGGAACTTGAGCGGATCACGGAAGAAGAACACCGGGGTGTTGTTACCGACGAGATCCCAGTTGCCCTCTTCGGTGTAGAACTTCACGGCGAATCCGCGGATGTCGCGTTCGGCGTCGGCTGCTCCGCGCTCGCCGGCCACCGTGGAGAAGCGTGCGAAGAGCTCCGTCTTCTTGCCGACCTCGGAGAAGATCTTCGCCGACGTGTACCGGGTGATGTCGTTGGTGACGGTGAACGTACCGTAAGCACCCGAGCCCTTGGCGTGCATGCGACGCTCCGGAATGACCTCACGGTCGAAGTGTGCCAGCTTCTCGAGGAACCACACGTCCTGCAACAGCTGAGGACCTCGGGGGCCTGCCGTGACGACGTTCTGATTGTCAGGAACCGGGGCTCCGACAGCGGTGGTGAGTTTGTCTCCGGTGGTGGGCTTGTGTTCGCTCACAGTGTGTCCCTTCGTTGCTGGCTGTTGCTGGGCTTACTGTCGATAGGGGTTCGGGGGTCAGGGGGTTTCGGTGTGACATTCGGGGCACAGGCCCCAGAAGACGACCTCGGCTTCGTCGATCTCGAAGCCGAGTGTGGAGCTCGGTGAAAGGCACGGTGTGTCGCCGACGGCGCAGTCGACGTCGCGGATCACCCCGCATCGCCGACAGACGAGGTGATGGTGGTTGTCGCCGACCCGCGCCTCGTACCTGGCGGGAGAGCCGGCCGGTTCGATCCGGCGAACGAGTCGCACCTCGGTGAGTGCACGGAGAACGTCGTAGACGGCTTGCGTGGAAACCGAACCGATTCGATTCCGAACACCTGTGGCGATCGTGTCGGCATCGGCGTGTGGACGTCTCTGCACCTCGGCGAGCACCGCCACGCGGGGTCCTGTGACCCGCAGCGATGCACCGCGCAAGAGTGCAGCCAACTGAGGATGTGTGTCCACGATCACACTGCACCACGCTTTCTGGAATTGGTCAACGAAGCCTGCGCTAAATCTTCTCGACGAGTTGGAGCGCCTCCGTCAGGTACGACATCGGAACGAACGGCCACTCCGAACGCCAGGCATGTGCCCTGGCGTCGGCGTGCAACTGCGCGAGCACGTCGACGACGGCGGGCCCGCCGTCGACCACGTAGCGAGTGAATCCGATCTGCGCGCACACGGCGGCCAGTGCGGCCACGGTCGTCTTGGCATCGTCGGTGCGTCCGGCGGCGACCTGGCATGCAGCGAGCAGTCGGGTGGCATGTAGATGTGCGAGTGGACGCCGGTGCTCATCGATGACCGCCATCCGGTCACCTGCCCTTCTGCATGCGATCTCGGGCTCCGAACCGAGCAGGATGCGAAGCTCCGTCGCCTCTTCCAACTGTTCGACGATTTCGGACGGACCCACCCTCGGAGTGCGGTCGGCTCCGTGACGAGGACGGTCTCGCGGGACAGCCGGCAGGTCCAAGCAGAAGCGTTCGTTCTCGATGCGCGCCCGCAATCGGGGCAGGGCAAGGGTGTCGGCGGTGGCCAGTCCGTCGTCGAGGTGCTTCACGGCCGCATCGAGGTCGCCGCGCAGCGCCTTGATCCGCGCACCGGTCACATACTGGGCAATCATGAAATCGACTGCGCCACCTTCGGGGCCGAGCTCGTAGCCTGCATCGAGCAACCGCTCGGCCTGATCGATGTCGCCGAGCTCGTACAGCAGCGCACCCAACATCGCCGAGGCAAGCCGCGCCGAATGCGATTGATCGCCGGAAGTGGTTTCGGCGGTCTGAAGTGCGATGCGGAAATGATCCTCGGCGGCGGCGATGTCGAGTTGCTCGGTGGCGGCGATACCTGCAAAACAATGGCCGTACACCAGCCCGAACGAGCCGGGTGTTCGCTGATGTACTCCGGCGGCCCAGTCCTGGCGACGACGAGCCTGCGCGAAGTCGAACTGCACGATCGAGACGAAGCTCGACACGTTCGCTGCCACCGACACCACCCACGGCCGAACGGAATTCGGATTGTCGAGAGCTTCGGTGATCAGGGCGTCGACGCCGTCGACTCGATCCGCCGCGATCTCGATGACGGCACGTGCGACATTTGCCTCGGTCCGCATGCGTTCGATCCTCGGGTCCGGCGGAATCGTTTCGAGAAGAGAATGGAGTGTCTCGAGTGCGGTACGGGCCGGGGCGGAACGTTGCAGAAGCACATTCGCCCACGCCACCGCCAATTGCAGACGCGGCCGAGTCGCGACGATGGCCGGTGAGAGTTTCGCCACGAGCCCCAACAGGTCCGTCATCCGCGAATGTTCCAGGAGATACGCGGTCTGCGCCTCGACGAGAGACACAGCCAATTCGTCGTCGTGGGCGGACACGGCATGGTCCACGGCATCGCGGTGGAATCGGTGCTCGGCACACCACCGGGCCGCGATCCGATGTAGTTCCTCGACCCGACCAGGACGGTCCCGCTCGAGCCGGCGCCGCAGAAATTCGGCGAACAACGTGTCGAACCGAAACCATTCCCGATCGTCGTCGAGCGCGTGGAGGAACAGGTCCCGTTCCTCCACCTCCTCCAACAGAACCTGCGGGCGGGGCACACCGGTGAGTGCAGCGGCCAGACTCGCACAGACGCGGTCGGCAACCGAGATCGCCAGAATGAAATCCAGGAGACTGCTGTCGAGCCCACTGACGACGTTCTCTGCGAGGTACTGTCCGATCGCGTGATGACGCCCGGTCATCCCGCCGATAAGCCCGGACGGATCATCGCGGTCGCGTAGCGACACACCGACCAGCTGGAGAGCTGCGACCCATCCGTCCGTCGTGTCGGCGAGACGCGCGACGTCCTGCTTCGACAGTGCGGGGCCGCCCAGCTCCGCGAGAAGTGTGCGTGACTCCTCGGTATCGAAACGCAGTGTGGAGGCATCGATTTCCACCAGTTCGTCGCGCACTCGCATCGTTCCGAGGGGCACCGCCCCCTTGGTGCGGCTCGTGACCACCACCTGCAGGTGGTGGCAGCTGTTCTCCAGCAGAAACCGCAACGCGTCGATCGTCGCGGGATCGCGGACCACGTGCCAATCGTCGATCATCACCACCAGATGAAGCCGCTGCTCGTGGATCTCGTTTATCAACGATGTCAACACATAGCGTTCGGCCTCGTCACCGTGGTCGTCGAGGGTTTGGCACAGATCTCGCGCGAGAGACGGTGCCGCGCAGCGGATCGACTCGACGAGGTGATCGAGAAACCACACCACGTTGTCGTCGTCACGATCGATGCTCAACCAGGCGACAGGTACCCCTTCGTCGATCAAGACGTTGCGCCACTGAGCGGCGACTGTGGTCTTCCCGAATCCCGGCGGAGCGTGGATGAGGGCAAGTCGCCGCCGCCCACCGCTGTGGAGCATTTTCAGTATGTGGGTGCGGGGGACCAAGGTGTGCGTGGGGGTGGGCGGGCGGTACTTCGTCGCCGCCGTCGGGGGAGTGGTCGTCGTCGCCGACGCCCGGCGGCGCGGTGAATTCGTCGCGATCTGGGTGGCGGGGACGGCTTCGGAACTCGTCGATTCGATCCCCTCGTCGGGTGCGACGGGAAGCGCCATCGCATCGACCTCGAGCCCCTGGTTCAGCTCGATGGTGCGTAGTTCTCTGCCGAATTCCGCAGCGGAGGCGAATCGGTCGGCAGGATCTTCGGCCATCGCCTTCTCTATGGCCGACGACAGCGAATCGGGGATCCCTTCTTTTCTCAGGTCCGGTATCGGCTCGGTCGTGATGCGCAGAAACTGGGACACGATCTTCTCGCCAGACCGTCGCTCGAATGCGGCGTGACCGGTGATTATGCAGAACAATGTTGCGCCGAGGCTGTACACGTCGGCGAGCGCGGTCGGGCTCTTTCCCCGCAGCACCTCGGGTGCGGTGAAAGCGGGAGAGCCCGCGATATCGCCCTGACGCGTCTCGAATCCACCCTTCACGCGTGCGATACCGAAGTCGCACAACTGGGGCTCGCCGTACTCGGTGGACAAGATGTTGGCGGGTTTCACGTCGCGGTGCAGCATCCCCAACCGGTGGGCCGACTCGAGCGCTCCGGCCATCTTCACTCCGACGCGTAAAGCCTCCTGCCACGAGAGGGGACCGTGCTTGCGTACGCGCGCTTCGAGTGAACTGTGCGGGTGATACGGCATCACGATGTACGGGCGGCCCGATCGCGTGACTCCGGTCTGCAAGATTTCGACGATGTTCGGGTGTCCGGACACCTTGCCCATCGCCCGTTGCTCACGAAGAAAGCGATCACGAGTCGCGTCGCCGATGTCCGATGTCATGATCTTGATGGCGACGGTGCGGTCCAGAGAACTTTGCCGACAGCGGTACACCACGCCGAAGCCGCCTCGCCCGATCTCGTGGGCATCGTCGAACCCTTCTGCGGCCAGATCGGCGGCCGTGTCGGCTGCCGGATCTCGTCGCATACCGAGCGGATCCGTCATCTGATCACCTTCTGGAAGGACTCCAACAACCAGCATATCGCTGCACACCCATACGCGCTGTCGGTCTGCTCGAATCGGCGCCTGCGACACTTGAGGCATGCCGGACCCCGAGGATCTGTTCGCCACGCTCCGTCGATTTCCCGACGTCGAAGCACCCAACCTGTTCGCAGTGGACGCGGCGGACCGGTTGATTCTCGACGAGGCCGCGAACGATCTTGCCGCTGCGCCGGACGGCACGGTCGTCGTGATCGGCGACCGATACGGAGCCTTGACGCTCGGCGGTGCAACCGTGCACGGGTTGAGCGGAATTCGCGTGCATCAAGATGGGCTGCCGGGTGAAGAGGCGTTGGCGGCGAATGCCGGTCGGTCCGGCTTGGCGGACCGATTCACGTCGCTCGCGTTGGAGCCCGAGTTGGTGGAGGGGGCCCGACTGGTTCTCATGCAATTGCCGCGCAGCCTCGCAGAGCTCGGTGAACAGGCCGAGATCATCGCACGCCACGCACACCCGGACGTCGTGGTCTTCGCGGGCGGTCGGATCAAACATATGACGACCGCGATGAACGAGGTGTTCGGCACCGCGTTCTCCGACGTGCGCGCGGGGCTCGGGCGTCAGAAGTCGAGGGTGCTCACCGTCCGCCGACCGCGACGCGAAGTGAAGCCGAGCTTTCCGGTGCGGGCCACGCTCGACCATCCCCCGATCGATGTCGTGGCACACGGGGCGGTGTTCGGCGGTCCCAAACTCGATATCGGCACCCGCTTCTTGCTCGATTACCTGCCGCAGGTGAACCAAGGTGCGCGCGACGCCGTCGATCTCGGCTGCGGTACCGGAATTCTTGCGGTGGAACTGGCTCGGGCAAACCCGAACCTGCACGTGACCGCGACCGACCAGTCAGCCGCAGCGGTCGCGTCCGCAGCCGCAACGGCGGTTGCCAACGGGTTCGGCGACCGTGTCCGTGCCCTCCGTGACGACGCGATGTCCACGATCGGCGACGCGAGTTGCGACGTGATCGTCTGCAACCCGCCTTTCCACATCGGCGCAGCAGTACACACCGGCGCCGCGCGCAAGATGTTCGCCGCAGCCGGACGGGTACTGCGGCCCGGTGGTCGGATGTGGACCGTCTACAACACCCACCTCGGCTACCGCGGGCTGTTGACCGAGTTGGTCGGTGAGACCGAGGTCGTCGGCAGGAATGCGAAGTTCACGGTGACCGTCTCGCGTCGTTGATTCGGGCACCTTCGTATGGAACGGCCGTACCGACACCGGTAGAGTCCGAATTGTCCGAGCGCAGTCGGGAACTGCGGCAGAGTTCGAGACGTTGAACGTACAGAACAACCGCCCGGATCGCCCAGGCGAGCATGAGAAGGGATGTGCACGGTGCGCACCACCAGTAACCCGGTGTTCCGCAACCTGCCCAAGCAAGAGGGCAGCGGATACGCCTCGTTCGGATCTGCAACGGCAGGCGCCGCGCAGGTCACCCAGCAATTCGGTCAACCACAGTACGCCCAGGCCGAGCCTTACCTGACCGGCTCGGAAACGCGACCGATGACCATCGACGACGTCGTGACGAAGACCGGCATCACCCTCGGTGTGCTGTCCGTCTCGGCGTTGATCTCCTATTTCCTCGTCTCGGGCAACAACGCCCTGGCCGCACCGTTCGTCATCGGTGGTGGCCTGATCGGACTGGGACTCGTCCTCTTCGCGACCTTCGGCCGCAAGATGGACAATCCGGCGGTCGTACTCGCCTACGCAGTGGTCGAGGGCGTCTTCCTCGGTGCGCTGTCGTTCATGTTCACCAACATTTCGTTCGGCGGCGCCGGCGGTAGTGCTCTCATCGGGCAGGCCGTGCTCGGCACGTTCGGTGTGTTCTTCGGAATGCTGGTCGTCTACAAGACGGGCGCCATCCGCGTCACCCCGCGCCTGACACGAATGATCGTCGGTGCACTCATCGGCGTCGTCGTCCTCGCCCTGGGCAACCTGGTCGCGAGCTTCTTCACGGACGGTGGCTTCGGTCTTCGTGACGGCGGACCCATCGCCATCATCTTCAGCCTCGTCTGCATCGGCATCGCCGCATTCAGCTTCCTGCTGGACTTCGACGCCGCCGACAAGCTGATCCGCGCTCAGGCCCCGGAAAAGGCTGCGTGGGGTGTGGCACTCGGTCTCACCATCACCCTGGTGTGGCTGTACGTCGAGATCCTGCGTCTGCTGAGCTACTTCAACAGCGACTAGAGGCCGCAGCCCAACAAAAAGGCCCCCGGGAATGCACCCCGGGGGCCTTTTTTGGGGCTACGCCCCTGTGAGTGGCCAGCGAGTCCAGAGACTCCTGTCATGTCTCAGGACATCGAGGACAGATCTGTCTCAGGACTTACGGGACAGTTTCTGATACCTGGTCGTGCGGTCGAGTGTAAGGGTGCGGGCGATCGTGTCGCCGATCATGACGGTGACACGGTCGCCTTGCCAGTGCAGGACGGCGTCGGTGTTCTTGTAGCGGCGTCCGATGATGATCGACAGCCCGTCGAATTGGATGACGCCGGTGCTCGAGACGGGGCGTTCGGCGCTGCCGGCCCGCCCGGGTAGTGCTGGTGTGGGCGTGGCGGGATTTGTCGCGTCCCAGCGTTGTTGCGGGGTTGTTCCGCCGATGCCCTGGTGGCCACGATTGTTGTAGACCTGCCGGTAGGTGTCGAGTTGGGTCTGCAACTCGGCCAGGGTGGTGGCGGTGGGTTGTTTGGTGAGCCATTTGCGCAGGGTTTGGTGGGCGC